>JAHIZQ010000039.1 GCA_018814505.1 Candidatus Omnitrophota bacterium | reverse complement strand
GTAACGATTTCAGTTCCTCCTGCGTAGCCATGATAATGTCCTTTCTTGCCATAATGTCCTCCTTTTAGGCAAGACATCATAACAACTTTTTTAGGACATTTCTACTTTGGTAGAATAGGACATTATCATTTTGGGATTACACTATTTTTTTATTTTTTTATTCATACGGTATAAGGGTAGATATTGCCTCGTGTTTTCGTTTTTGCCTCAATATATCCGAATAATACAGTAGAGCCAATATGTAGTAAGTAGTGCTAATATGGTTACATGTGCTTCGTGAGGGCATGTCGATGTACACAAAAACAAAAATTTGATTGGCATTTCTGTATTTAGACGTATAATAGACCCATTGATAGAATGAAAAATGACAAAATTCAAATGACAAAAGAAGAACAGGGAATGAATGATGGGTAATGGGTGATGGATATGAAAAATAATAAAGAATTTTGGAACAGAGAAAAAGCTATTAAAAGCATAGAGAATTTTTTAAAAGAAAGCCTAGATGCTAATCTTGAAACGTTTTTAAAATCCACAAAACCCGAAGATGTTGCCGAAATTCTGGGTGAATTTAGTAGTAAAGAAAAAATACGCATATTTAACGCGCTTCCCGCGGAAAATGCCGCAGTTGTTCTTGATGATACTGATCCTCAAACCCGTCTCCAGATTCTACAAAAAATAGATAATGACAAATTGGCAAAAGTGTTGGATGAGATGCCTGCTGATGAAGCGGCGGATGTTGTCGAAGAAGTTCCGGAAGAAAATCGTGAAGAGATTCTTGATCTAATGGAAGAGAAAGACGCGGAAGAGGTAGAAGAAATTCTTAGCTATCCGGAAGACAGTGCCGGGCGTGTTATGAACCCGGAATTTATTTTTGTTCGTGAAAATAATGATGTTGAAGATGCCGTTCAGCATATGAGAAATTTTGAAGTAGAAGAAAAATTTATTTATGTCTATGTTGTTGATGAAAATATGAAACTTCAAGGAGCGGTTACAATATGGAAATTATTGACTGCAAATAAAGGTACTCTTATCAAAGATATTGTGGAAAGGGAGATTCATTCTATTTTGGTTGATGGGGATCAGGAAAAAGCCGCGTTAATTATGAAGAAATATGATCTTTTTTCTTTGCCAGTTATAAATAATGAAGGCTGTTTAGTCGGGCGCATAACAGTTGATGATATTATGGATGTCGTTGACGAAGAACATGCCGAGGACATCAGCAGAATGACTGGTACCATCGAAGAAGAACAAGGGACAGAGACTACTTTAAAAGCCACCCAAAACCGGCTTCCATGGCTTATTACATGTATGTTGGGAAGCATTGTTACCGGGCTTGTTATTCAGCATTATGAAGTAACTCTCGCGGAAACTATAGCGCTTGTTTCTTTTATTCCGGTAATTACGGCAACAGGCGGTAATAGCGGAGTTCAGGCATCAACAGTTGTTGTTCGTGGAATAGCTTTGGGGCATAGGGTGTATGCTCATGTGATGGAAGAGGTGTGGCGACAGTTAAAAATAGCCCTGGGATTGGGTCTTATTTGCGGTACGGTTTTAACTTTTTTGGCGAATATATGGATGAAAAATAGTTTGGTTGGCATAATTGTAGGTCTTTCAATTTTTTTAGTTGTGGTATGGTCTAATTTTGTTGGAGTTGTAATTCCGGTTGTATTCGAAAAAATGCGGATAGATCCGGCAATAGCTTCTGGGCCACTTATTACCACTCTTAATGATGTTGTTGGTGTGTTTATTTATTTAACCATTGCAAGTATATTTCTCGCATAGCGCTATGTTTATAGTTTGATAGAACTAGAAGCGAGGACATTGACATCATTAAAAAATTTGTGCTATACTCAATTTTACGGGGTATTACGCGGAGGTAAAAAATGGGTAAGATTTTAAGTCTTTTAATCGGCGGGCTTATGGTAATAGCTGGGGTTGTGCTTTTATTCGTATGGGGTTATGAGTTTCTGTTTATGTTAAGGGGCGCTATCCCGCTTGTTCTAATAATGGCCGGGTTTATTGCACTTGCCGCTGGTATTAGTGAATTTAAGGATGTTATGAAAAATAAGGTAGGGAAGTAATAGTACCAACTTAAGTTTTAATGGTGCCATTCTAGAATTATTCAGGGCAAAAGGGAAAATCGGAGGGTAGCTTCTTAAATTAAGATATTTTCTTTTTGCCCTCGCCTTTTTTTGTGGAAAAACAAAAAGGGAAAAAAGCTATGTTGCTACATTTAAACAAGACTAAATTTTTGGTTTGGATAGTAGTTCTTTTAATAAATTTATGTTTCCAAGGATGCAGTCCCAATACCGCGGAAATAGAGAAAAAGATTTTGGAATATGACCCTTCTTTTCAGAAGATTTTAGATAAAAGAAATGAGTTGCATAAAAGGTTAGATCAAGAGAGGGCGAAATTTCTTAAGAAAAAAGAAGACATAGATTCCCAAGTAAACGTTTTACGAGAACAAAAACGTCAGATTAAACAAGAATATTTACTGCAGGCTAGTGAGCTTAATCTTCAAATTCAGCCGGATCAGCGTTTTTTAAAAAAAAGTATTATGGAGTTAGAAAATAATTATAGACAAAAAAAAGAAGCTTTGGGTATTACTGAACATGATATAGGAGAAATTAGCTCTTTAATGAAGAAAAAAGACACTCTCGCGTTAACTCCGGAAGAAATGAAAGTATGGAACAACAGGATGTCTTTGCTTGTTGAAAAAAAAGAGGAGCAAATCTCTGAAAAAAATAAGGTTAAAAAAGAAATAGAGATAACAAAACTAAAACTAAAAGTTTTCAACTAATAATGCCAAAGGCAAAAAGTAACTGTACATTTTGAATAACGCGATGCCTAGTGGTAGGGACAAACATTAAACGATTATTTTGTGTATGTGATATAAGCATTGAAAACTTTTTGTGGGCAAACTGATTAAGGAGAAGAGAAGGTGAAAATTAAAAGGGCATTAATAAGTGTTTCGAATAAAAGAGGTCTGCGTAAACTGGTTGAGGTTTTAGATAAGCTGGGAGTAGAAATATTGTCTACTGGCGGTACAGCGATAGAAATAGCTTCCTATGGAATTACTGTGAGGGAAGTTTCTTCTTACACAGGCTTTCCGGAGATGCTTGACGGCCGGGTAAAGACGCTTCATCCGAAAATTCATGCCGGTTTTTTAGCTGTGCGAAATAACAAAGATCATATGAAATGCCTTGAAGAAAACGCCATTTCCCCGATAGATATGCTTATTGTAAACTTGTATCCTTTTGAAAAAACCATATCAAAACCTGGCGTGTCATTTGAAGAAGCGATCGAAAATATAGATATTGGCGGTCCGGCAATGATGCGATCCGCGGCTAAGAATTTTAAATCAGTTGCTGTTGTGAGTTCAGTAGATCAGTACGTGATGATAATAGAAGAACTCGAAAAGAATAGCGGTAATATAAATGACAAACTTTCAGAAAACTTAGCCAAAGAGGTTTTTGAAAAAACTGCATATTATGACGGTATAATTTCTGGTTATTTGTCCGAAAACTGTCTTTG
>JAHIZQ010000038.1 GCA_018814505.1 Candidatus Omnitrophota bacterium | reverse complement strand
TTTCCAACAAGAACCTTTAATCTTTTCAAAGAACTTTTACCTACACACAATATCTTAACCATCAATAGGGGGTAAGGATCTATTTTATCATTTCTAAAATATCCTTAAATATCCGGACTGCCGCCCCAACAACATCCAAAATATGCTATTTTCTCTTTCTTCAAACCATTGTACGTTCCTCAAAAGCTCTTTGAATAGTAGCAACATCCGCGTATTGTAAAACCGCGCCGACAGGCACACCTCTGGCAAGACGCGACACTTTAATTGAAAAAGATCTTAGTATCCCGGCTAGATAAAGCGCTGTTGTTTCGCCTTCCGTCGTAAAATCCGTCGCAATTATGATTTCTCTTATATCTTCCGGTTTTATCCTCCTGACGAGCGCGTCAATCTTTAACTCATCCGGTCCTATACCATCTATCGGAGAAAGTTCACCCAAAAGAACATGATACAATCCATTATATGTTCCTATTTTCTCCATGGCGATAACTCCATTCGGTCCTCCGACAACGCATAGCTTTGAACTATCCCGCGCGGGATCCAAACATATCAGACAATTTTCCTTTTCACTCAAATTGTTGCATCTCCGGCAAAACCGGACATTATTTTTAACCTCGGCTATATACTGCATGAGGGATTTAACTTTTTCTTTGGGGGATTGGAGCACGTAAAACGCGAGCCGTTCCGCTGAACGCGACCCAAGACCTGGCATTTTACAAAACTCTTCAATAAGCTTGGTCATTGAAGACGGAAACCCTTTTGTCATCTTTCCCCTTCCATAAGGTCACGCACTACCTGTCCACCGAAAACATCCATTGTTGTTTCAATAATTGGTTTCATTTTTTCCTTCAGTACATTTTTGTCCTGAACGGCACTAGTATTCTCTTTTGTTTCTCCTAGAAACTCTACAACAACAAATTCTATCTGTAGCGTAATTCCTGTAACCCTCTGAACCGCTTCAGTAATAACGCTCTTATTAGTCTCCGTTTCTAAAACTTCTTTATTAAACGTGAGGTCTTTTCCAAACCCAAGGATAAGTTTCTTTTCATCAAACTGCACAGGATTTGCCGGATTAATAAAAGTAAATACGGACATCTTCTTTTTTTTAATGTAATTCAAAACCGCGTTCCAATTGAATTTGTCAGGGGCAGGATGATTCTCCTCTAAATTTTCTTTTTTTAATTCAACCGGCTCGGTTTTTTGGGAAACAAAATTACCCTCAACCTCGCGTTCAGTTTGTTTCAGAGAATCTCCATTAATCTCCTCCTGCAAAATACTTGGCGAAAAAGTATCAAGAGTAACATCAACCTCTCGGGTTTTCCCGGAGGCACTTACATCCATCGCGTTTAATTCATCAAGCACTTTTGACAAAGACAACATTTGGCCTCTTTTTGTCAATTTGATCAGTGTGATTTCAAGCGGAGCCCGCGCAAATATGGTATTTCTCATCAAAGTTAAACAGTGGGTAAGATTCTGAAGGACATACAATATTTCTTCGAGTGTTAATTGCTCGACCTGCACTTTTAATTTTCGCGTTTCTTCTTCAGAAAAAGCCATGTCACTGGTTAAAGCACATGATGTTGTTTTCAAAATCATAATGTCCCGAAAATATTTAATAAGGCTGTTAGCTATGAATACCGGATCTTTTCCTCCGGAAATTAGATCATCAAGCAGATTAATTATGGTTTTCGGGTCGTTATTAATGATAGCTGTAACAATAGTATCCATAACCTCTTTTTGAACCATGCCTAAAAGTTCGATTACGTCGTCCGAAATAACTTGCCGCCCGGAAAAAGAAACCATCTGATCTAAAATAACGATAGAATCCCTTAAACTTCCGTCTCCCGCGTTGGCTATTAAAAGAGCTGTTTCTTTTGAAACAACAATTTCTTCTTTCTGCGCGATATCAAGAAGTTTCGCGGAAATTACTGCCGGTGAAATCCGTTTAAAATCAAACCTTTGGCATCGTGACATAATGGTAGGTAAAACTTTATGAGCTTCTGTTGTGGCAAAAATAAATTTAACATGAGCCGGCGGTTCTTCAAGTGTTTTTAAAAGAGCGTTG
This sequence comes from Candidatus Omnitrophota bacterium, assembly GCA_018814505.1. Lineage (GTDB taxonomy): Bacteria > Omnitrophota > Gorgyraeia > Tantalellales > Tantalellaceae > JBDRNE01. The sequence continues at coordinate 6,836 of JAHIZQ010000038.1, read as the reverse complement.
AACGCGCCTTGCGACAGCATATGAACTTCGTCGATTATGTATACCTTAAATTTACTCTTCGAAGGCGAAAATTTCACATTTTCACGAAGCGTTCTTATCTCATCAACTCCGTTATTTGAAGCGCCATCTATTTCCAAAACGTCCATATTGTTTCCCTGGCTGATTTCCTGGCAAGAAAAACATTGATTGCAAGGATCTTTATCCACAGGATTCGCACAATTCATCGCCTTTGCGATGAGCCTTGCAACCGAAGTTTTGCCCACACCTCTTGGCCCGCAAAAAGCGTACGCGTTCGCTATCCTTTCGCTAAAAATAGAATTCTTCAGTGTTCGCGTAATTGTTTCTTGTCCGACAACATCTTCAAATTTTTGGGGTCTGTACTTTTGCGCTAGTGTTTGATATGACATAATTCGCTATACCTTTTTTAAGAGAGTGTTCTTAAGTCCACCTTAAGTATGAAGGTTTATCTTATAACACAAAATAGTTTGAAATTCAAGTTTACCATTTCAGCGCACTGTTTAACCCGACAGTCTAACCGCTACTGTTCATCAAAATATCCAAGCATTCTTTCCCGCATTAAAAGCACATTAAAATAAGGACCGGTTAATTTCCCATTTTTCCCTTTTGCTCCCCTTACAGGACCTGGCCCGGTACCCATTGGCGCTGGTTGAGGCGCTATGCCACCGAAAGCCAGTATACCCGTTATAAAACACGTTTCTTTCCATTCTCTAAAGCATTCTGACATCGCTTTAGCTGAACTTTTTAAAAGTCCGCGCGCGTAACGTTCATTTTTCGGAACCCGATAAAGCATATAGCTATACAAATCGCGTTCTGTCATATTTTTATCCCCTAAAGACTTGCCTGATTCCACAGCGATAGGAACATTGTTACAGGGCGGCATAGTGAAAGTACAGGAAGCGCCTCTAGGAAAAGGAATGTTTTTATGGGAATATCCTCTTTGCCAGGATCTCATACCATATTCAAGCGCCCCAAGAACAGCTTTAACACAAACAATATATTCTTGGGATTTGTTTGTACGGTCAAAAGATTTCATCATGTCAGAAAGGTTAAGCACTTCCCGGCCTAAATCCCCGGGGAAAAGAAAACCTTGCGCACCTTCCACATCGATGTTGTCTATCCTGACATTATCCTGCCATGTTCGCCAGTTTTTTCCGAGGATATCGGTAACTTCAACCGCGAATTCTTCACGGCTTTTTTCCGTTGAAAATAATAACTGAGAAACGGTTTCCGCGTTTGTAATTTTACAACAACCTAAAATTAACACACATAAGAACATATAAAAAACTAAGAACTTTTTCATAATAATCACGAACGGCATGCTTGTTAGCCCCGGAGCCTGACATGCCCCGTCCAGATCCTTTGGTTATGACTACTTTATGAGTACTGACGCGGCGCCGAATATTCCGACGTCTCTTTTAAGTTTTGCCTGCACTACAGGCGTTTTGTTCGCAAATATGTTTATAGTATGCGCGTGCATTGATTTTTTTATCTCTTTAAAAAGAATGTTTCCGATCAAAGATACACCGCCTCCGATAACAATGATTTCGGGATCTAGAACGCTTACCATACTGCCCAGCCAAATACCTAAAAGTTTACCTTCTTCCTCAATCGTCTGAATCGCGAAAGCATCGCCTTCACGAGCCGCTTCACCTAAAGTAACCATAGTTATTTTGTCTAGTTCGCCATCGACCATGTCAACAAGATTTGTTTTTATACGAGGATTTTCTTTGAGGTGACGAAGAAGGCGTTTTACCGTATAAGGCCCTGCGGCTAAGGCTTCAATGCATCCCGTGTTTCCGCAATTACATTTGGCATGTTTAGCGTTATAATCTATTGTTACATGCCCGCCTTCACCGGCCATGCCATTTTTTCCATGAAATATTTTTCCGTTTATAATAACGGCCGTTCCGATACCTGTACTAACTGTTACATAAAAAACATGTTTATACCCTTTTGCCGCGCCCCAGATAACTTCCGCCATACCTGCGGCGTTAGCATCATTTTCAAGTTTTGTTTTTTTTCCGAATTTTTTTCTTATAAGTGAAACCAAGGGCACTTCACGCCATCCGGCAAGATTAGGAGGATTATGTACAATTCCTTTGATGGGATCAAGCGGCCCAGGAGCGCAAACACCTATACCTTTTATCGCCTGTTTGCCAACTTTACTGATTTCTAAAAGATCTGAAATTGATTTGTATACCTGGTTTAACGAAGCATTCAATCCTCTCGCGGCAAAAGTCGGCAATACTACTTTTTGTTTAAGTTTACCTTCTTTAGAAATAAGTCCTGTCGCGATCTTTGTCCCGCCGATATCAACACCTATGACATATTCCTGCATACAAAACGTCCCCCCTTTTTTTTACATTTCACATGTGCAACAATGTCAATTATTGCATAAAAAGAACCGGACAACAAGTATAAACGGGAGGACGCAAGGCCCTCCCCTACACATTTAATGCCAGATAGCCGTCGAGAGGGCCGGGATGACAATTTGGGGTGTTATTTTTTGGATTGGTGCAAACGGAAGGACGCAAGGCCCTCCCCAGCAAATTTAGGAAAGACGATCGCGGTAATCTTTGTATCCAAATTCGCGAATGAGTTTGGTTTTACCAGTTTTGCTGTTATGAAGAACTATTGACGGAAGACGTATACCGTTAAAAGTGTTGTTTTTAACCATAGTATAATGCGCCATATCCATAAAAGTAAGACGCGTTCCCTGCTTTAAAGACGCCTTAAAAGAATAATCGCCGATGACGTCACCGGCAAGGCAGGTAAGCCCTCCCAATCTGTACGAGTAAGGGTATTCGCCTATTTTGCCGGATCCTTCTATCACTGGCCGATAAGGCATTTCTAAAACATCCGGCATATGCGCCGCGGCGGAAGTGTCTAAAATAGCTATATCCATATCTTTACCCTGAATAATATCAAGCACCGTAGAAACTAAAAACCCCGCGTTTAACGCTATTGCCTCGCCGGGTTCAAGATAAACTTTTATGTTGTTGTAACGCTTTTTAAAATCATTTATCACCTTACAAAGCCGCGTTATATCGTAATCCGAACGCGTAATATGATGACCGCCGCCAAAATTTATGTATTCCATTTTGCTAATAAAACAACCAAACTTCCGTTCCACTGCCTGAAGGGTTCTTTCCAAAGCATCTGAATTAAGTTCACACAGCGTATGAAAATGAAGCCCTGAAATGCCGTCAAGGTTTTTACCTTCAAACTGATCGATTTTTATCCCAAGCCGTGAAAGAGGCGCGCATGGATCATATAACGCGACTTTAACCTCAGAATGTTCAGGATTAATACGCAGACCGCACTTTATTTTTTTGTTGCTTGACTGGATGACGGGTTTAAATTTTTCCCACTGCGCAAAAGAATTAAAACTAATATGACTGGCATATTTCATAAGCCAGTTAAACTCATCATCACGATAAGCAGGCGCGTATACATGCACTTCTTTGCCGAATTCTTCAAACCCCAAACGGGCTTCATCTAAAGAACTTGCCGCGGTACCTGAAAGGTATTTTTTTATCAAAGGAAACAAGCTAAACATCGCGAAACCTTTAAGCGCGAGTATTATTTCGCAATCAGTTAAGCGGATAACTTCTTTCAATATTTCAAGGTTGCGCGTTAAAAGATTTTCGTCAACAACATAACAAGGCGTGTCACAAGTTTTTAAGTCTATTTTCATATCTTACTCGTCAAACTCAATTTTGTTTTCGCAATAGGTTATTTTTTCGTTGTAACTGTCCACGGCAAGCCATATTTATTTAATTGCTCCATAAATGGATCAGGGTCAAGCTCTTCAACATTGAACACGCCTTGACCTATCCACACTTTTCTCAGCATAAGCATGGCACCTATCATTGCCGGGACACCTGTTGTATAAGAAATCGCCTGGGATTTTACTTCCTCGTAGCATTTCGCGTGATCGCACACATTATAGATATAGATCATTTTTTCTTTACCACTCTTAACGCCTTTCATCATACATCCGATATTTGTCTTCCCTGTATAGTTTTCTCCTAAAGAAGATGGTTCCGGGAGCACTGCTTTAAGAAATTTGAGCGGCACTATTTGTTTGCCTTCATATTCAACCGTATCAATCCTTGTCATACCCACGTTTTGCAAAACTCTTAAATGCGTTAAATATTCCTCGCCAAAGGTCATCCAGAACCTTATGCGCTTCAGCCCCTTAATATTTTTAACTAAAGATTCAAGTTCTTCATGATACATCAAATACATTTCCCGGTCTCCTATTTCCGGAAAATCAAACGTTTTGTGCTGAGACAAAGGCTCGGTTTCTATCCATTTGCCTTCCTCCCAGTATTTCCCGCGTTGCGTGATTTCACGTATATTAATTTCCGGGTTAAAATTTGTGGCAAACGCTTTACCATGAGACCCGGCATTACAATCCATAATATCTATCGTATGAATTTCGTCAAAATAATGTTTTTGCGCGTAAGCGCAAAAAATATTGGTGACCCCGGGGTCAAACCCGCATCCTAAAAGAGCCATAAGCCCTTTCTCCTTAAACCGTGCCTGATAATCCCACTGCCATTTATAACAAAATTTTGCCTCTTCAGGCGGTTCATAGTTTGCCGTATCAAGATAATGAACGCCTGTTTCCAAACAAGCGTCCATAATGGATAAATCCTGGTAAGGAAGCGCGACGTTTATTACCATGTCCGGGTTAAACTTATTTATAAGTTGCACAACTTCAGATACATTATCCGCGTTAACCCGCGCGGTCTTAATGGGCCGAGTAACTTCACCTGCGATCTTTTCGCATTTACTAATCGTACGGCTTGCTAAGCATATTTCACTAAAAACTTCCGGCACTTGGGCGCATTTATGGGTAACAACGCTTCCAACCCCGCCCGCTCCTATAATCAATACCTTTTTCATCTTGTTTATCCTCAACTATTTAATTATTTTTTAAAGCCCTCTCTTGCCCTCGGCATCCCGCAAAAAGCAGGAATGTCCTTGATTTTATCAAATGCGCCCAATGCTGTAAACAGTTAAATTAGGACGTACTCGGAATACATTATATTCGCCCAGAATAGCTAAACACACATAATTGTAAAAAAACAATAAAAAACCTTGGTTTTTACCGGAAATCCCGGTAAATAAGGAGGCAGGCTCTAAACATTATTTGAAACAAATGGGTCTATTTAAATTATGTTTTTCCTCGATACGATGCGGTTTGGTGAATTCAAAAAATACTTTTTCCAGGACATATTAACTCAGCTATCTCCACTACGAGCTCTGCGTGTTCCTTTTCTGAATTGGCTAGTTCAATAAAGATCTTTTTTATGGTTTTATCTTTTATTTCACTTGCACATTTTTGATAAACTTCCATCATATCAAGTTCTAATTCTCGCATTTGTATTAAATAATTTTCGTAATCAGCGCTAGAAAGCATCTCTATCCTCCTTAGAAACCTGATCCATTAAAGATTTCGTGATTTGCCAATGTTTTCTTGAATCTTGTATCATTTTGTCCATCATCCCACGCGCTTTTTCTGCTTTGTCTTTATCTATTTTTATCCAGAATATGGCGGACTTAAGATGTTTTTCATATATGGGAATAATTCTTTCTTCGGTCATTACTGCTTCTTTAAGATATTTTAATAATTCTTGTTTTTTCATAACATAAACAACCTTTCATTTTTTGTCTTTAAAATAAGAACCAGTTAGTTGTTTTTTCAATGCTTCCCCTGACGCGCCGGCAGGTGCAAACTGCCATTTCGCTTCTTTATCAACATTAAAAAGAGCAAACGCTTTCACCCGTTTTAAACGTTTGATCTCCTCCATAGCTTCTTTTATCCAAACCGCTTTATCTCCGCCTGTATCAGCTGAGCTGAATTCTGTAATTATTATTGGTTTAGGAATTTTAGCAGTAATTTCTTTATATGGTTTTTCAAAAATACCTTTAAAACTCACCCACTTGCTCCAAGAATGAGTATCTCCCCAGTTATATCCATCGATACCTACATAATCTACATACCGGTTTCCTGGGTAATAATTCAAGGAATGATTATTTTTTTCTTTAGGCACGTCTTCCGCGTTTATTGAAAAAACCCATCTAACGTTATTTGCGCCAACTTTCTTCATTCGTTTATATACGTACCGGTACATTTTTATATACATATCTCTGCCTATTTTGTTTCCTGACCATGGATACCAGTTACCGTTCATTTCATGAGCAAACCTCAAAAAAACCGGTTTTTCAATATTTTTCAGTTTTACAGCAAAATCATCTATGTACGCGTCATATTTTCCGGCTAATAGTTCTTTGTAATTTATTCCCTCTTTTTCCCACGCTTTCCATGGTTCCCAGGTTACCATAAGCACGCACTCTTCTTTATATACAGCGCTTATTACTTCCCTCGGAACAAACTTGCCCCAATCAACAAACACAAGTACTATAAACGGTTTTTTACCGTAATCTTTTTCAAAATCCAGGATATTTTTTTTTGTAGGCTCGTCAGCCATAAAAGCACCTGTCAGGCAATAATTGCCGGGGGCTATTTTTTTAACTATAAATATTACAATTGTCAAAACTATGACAACAACTATTATTTTTGCAAACAATTTTTTCATTTTGCTTCTTCGTTAAAATAAAATATTGATGACATCATCAGTAAATGATATAACGCCCAAAACCCGTTAATTATTATGGCCGGTTCCCTTTCATAGATAAACCGGTTAATTCCCCAAACAATTGATACATAGCTTAATATAATAATCATAACCTGCGGCCAAAACTTTATATAACCAATAGCTTTTTCTTTGGCTTTGCTGGTA
>JAHIZQ010000037.1 GCA_018814505.1 Candidatus Omnitrophota bacterium | reverse complement strand
CATTTTTATTTTTTTGATATTATTGAGAACAACTTGCTACTATCACCCTATCCTGAATACTTTTGGTAACAACACTACCCGCACCAACCACAACATTCTTTCTAACGGTCACCCCCCGGGAAAATTGTAACATTTGCCCTGAGCCAAGAGCCCTTTTTTAACACCACCTCTTGATAAGGGAAAAACCCCTGATCGAATAATTGACCACCTCTGTATCTTTAAATTTATGATTGACTACACATATGCACACTAGAGCCAATTGAAACATCATTCTCGATAGCAATATCACATTCCTTCGAAAATAACATAGTTCCTACAGGTATCACACCTCTCTGCGTTTTTCCAAAACCTGAAACGTCACATGTTTCTATAAACATAAAACTTTTCTTTCACTCTGAGACCTAAAACAAAGATAACTTTATAAGATATCAAACATATCACTCACAAAAACAGATTCATCTGACATAAAAGTTATGATCTGAATGAAACCCTTATACAACATGTTATATCACTGTTTCTTATTGACACCAATCGCAAATAAGTAATGCGCCATTGGAGAAAACCCCGTATGAACGACTTCGTCATTCATCGAAAAAATAAAAATATTGTGAAAATATTTTTTCATAAGACTATCAAGCCCTTGGTAATCTTTGCAATTAACGTGTCCCTTTCTGCTCGATTCCGAAGCATATTCCTGGGATTGACTTGACGGAACTCCAATTATAAAAGTAACCTTATCACTAAGAGAACTCACGACATTTTGCATAAATTTCCATTCCAGGTCACTTGGTATATGTTCAATCACATCAATAGAATATGCCGCGTCAAAAACGCCTTCAACTGGCGCTGAAAGAATATCATGTACCTTACACTCAAACTCCCACCGCTCTTCCATTCTTTCATTGACGTCTTCAATAAAAACGGGATCGAAATCAACGGCACAAACCATACCAACCTCCTGGAGAACGATACGCGTACCGAATGCGTCTCCGCATCCAACTTCCAGAACTTTTCCCTTTCCGCTTAGCATTTTAGCCACGAACTTATACCTTGCCAAAATAAAAAGCATACGTCGCGGATCGTCATGCCAGACCTGATTGGTCATCAGCCCCAACCGCGTCAGCCCCTTTTCCTTACACAAATCCACCGTTATTTGATATTGCGGTTCACGAGTTTTTTTCTCGTCCATGCCTAAATACCCCCCCTAGCAACACCCCATGCCGAAGCATTGGTCAATGTTCCCCTAAGACAACACCCTTTACTTTTGCAAAATAACTTAATTCTTCGAGCTGTCGTTGACAAACTCCGGTAAAAATACCACATCGGTTGTTATGGCTAATGATGTAATCTCAATCTCGCGTCTCGAATCAACACTATATGCCTGATATCTAAATCTTCGCATATATTTAGAAAATTCATGGAGCGTACTATTTAGCCTTGGATAACTATCCGGAACAATTTCAGCAATAATAATCGGCAGTTGTTTCGCACCTGATAAGTATTTGTTGAGCCCTTTAAGTACGGGAAACTCATATCCTTCCACATCTATTTTTATCAAACGTACATTTTCAATTTCTTTAGAAAAAATATACTCATCCAACCTCATAACACTAACCGGTATTTCTTCTTTCACCGCGCTCTCGTCCATAAAGTCCGGAACCATAGTGTTCCACCCAATATTCCGGACATTCGTAACCTTAATACTTAAAGTTTCTTCTTTTTCTCCAAGCGCGGTATTATTCGCGAAAATATTATACTCTGGATTATCTTCTTTAATTCTCTCGAGCCGTTTAAAATACCGCGGGACCGGTTCGAAAGAATGAACTTCACCGGTTTTACCTACCATACCCAAAGCAAAAGCTGACATATACCCGATATTCGCACCCGCATCAATGAACACATCACCTTCCCGAAGATACTTTTTCAACAAAGAACTGATCACGCTCTCATAAAGCCCATAGTACATATTGCGCATTACAACATCATAATCAAGATCAATTTGGAAACAAATACCGTTCAGCAATACTTTTCCGGACTGAGCTTTAAAGAACAACGGATACAAATTTAGTTTTAGCCTCGCAATAAATTCTCTAGGGTTAAAAACCATAAATTTCAAAGCTTTTTTACCTTTAACCATCAATTTATTCATATTTCCTCTAATTTAGCTTTATTAGTAACTATACCGTCACAGGGTCTGCATCGCCACCATACGGTTAAAATATCCATTGTTCTCCATAAGCCAACGATAAGTGCCCTCTTCGACAATACGTCCTTTTTCTAATACGTACACGTAATCCGCGTTTACAATGGTTGAGAGCCTGTGCGCGATAACAATTACCGTTGTTTTTTTCGCGATTGTTTCAATAGCCTGCTGAATTAATTTTTCCGAATGTGTATCCAACGCGCTTGTCGCTTCATCCAGAATCAAAAGCTCAGGCTTCCGCAAAATAGACCTTGCTAAGGCTATTCTTTGGACCTGACCTCCCGAAAGCCGAACTCCCCGGTCTCCCACAAAAGTATTATAACCTTCCGGAAGTTGCCTAATGAACTCATCGGCATTAGCCTGGCAACAAGCAGAAATAATGTCTTTTTCTTGAGCCGTTTCCAAAGCCCATAATAAATTATCTTTTATTGTCATGTTAAAAAGCGCGCTATCCTGCGGTACATATCCAACTTTCCTACGAAAAGAATTAATTTCAAACTCTGCCAAAGAAACTCCGTCACAAAGAACACGACCATCACTTGGAGAGTGAAATCCCAGTATCACATCAATTAAAGTAGATTTCCCCGCGCCTGATCCTCCCACAAAAGCTATCATTTTGCCTTTTGGCACGCGAACACTCACAGCGCTTAATACTTCTCCATGTCCGGGATAACTAAAAGAAACATTTTGAAGAGAAATTTCCCGCTCAATACCATTAAAGCATTTTTCTCCCGATTTTTGTTTTAAGCGCTTGGCGCGATTCCTTAAGTTTTCAATTTGCTCATAACTCGGAAAAAAATTCTCTAAAGAATTTTTCTGCGCGGTTAGGTTCCCTACGCTAAAGGCAACCTGCCTTAACGCCAAGAGAAGCACCATTAGTTCTGATAACGGTACATTGAATCTGCGAGCGGTAAAAAGCGCGATAACGATCATTACAACTCCAAAAGGATCGTACAGAATAGGAATAGCAATACTTAAAAACTGTGATTTAAGTGTCGCGTCCCGATGCGCGTCAAAGGCATTAGCAAGGCTATCCACGCTTTTTTGCTGTTTACCAAAGCCCAACACAATTTTTGCGAGACTTATATTTTCTTGAATGACCGACTTTGTATGATTGGAGGTTGTTGTATTTAAAACCCCCAACCGATAGCTGTATTTACCGAGCAGAATGAACGGAACAGCAAATAAAAGCGATACGCCGAGACT
>JAHIZQ010000316.1 GCA_018814505.1 Candidatus Omnitrophota bacterium | reverse complement strand
CCACACATTTTTCATTCAAAACTCGTATGGCGTCATTCTCTGACATAACTTCTCCTCTAGTAATTACTGTACGCCGTATATCGCATGTCGCATATCGTAGAATCTGAAATTTAAAAGATACCAGCCGTATGTCGTATATCGCAAAATCTAAAATCCAAATATCTAGAATATAGACACAACAATCGTACGATAGTATTTCATCTCAAAGTAGCATTAATCGATATACGAATTGACTAACTACCCGATAACAATTTCTTTAATCAGGCTTGCTAATTCTTTAGCTTTTTCTGAAGGTTCTCCTTCAAGAACGCGGCCGCCTTCACGTCGCGGAGGCGAAAATATTTTCACAACTCTTGTCGGCGACCCATCAAGACCTATTTTAGTTTCGTCGCACCCAATTTCTTCCGCCGTCCAAACTGGAATTTCTGTTTTTTTTGCCTTCATCTTACCTTTTAAAGAAGGTAACCGCGGTTCATTTATTTCTTTAACCACGGTTATAACTGCAGGTAACGGTGTTTCGACTATATCATAACCTTCTTCTGTCATCCGTTCAACGGTTGCTTGGTTTTCATTTAGTTTTTCGATTTTTTTTACATAGGTAACTTGGGGAATATTTAAATGCGTAGAAATTCCCGGTCCAACCTGCGCGGTATCTCCATCTGATGCTTGTTTGCCACAAAAAATGATTTTGTATTCTCCAAGTTTTTTCACAGCCTGGGCGAGCGTATAACTTGTTGCCCATGTATCGCTTCCGGCAAATTTTCTATCACTTACCAAAATACCAGAATCGCAACCCATTGAAATTGCCTCTCTCAAAGCTGTAACTGCCTGTGGCGGCCCCATGCTAATAACAACTACTTCCATCCCGGTCATTCTTTCTTTTACGCGAAGAGCCTCTTCTATCGCATACATATCAAATGGATTAATAACCGACTCCACGCCTTCACGTATAAGCGTATTTGTTTTTGGATCAATTTTAACATCTGTTGTATCCGGAACCTGTTTTATGAGTACAATTATCTTCATAGATTTCGTCCTGTTAATTGCGTTATAACATCTTTTTTGGTAGGTCTTATTTCTTTGCAAGTCCTTCTTTTATTAACGCCGATGCGATCACACCTCGCTGTATCTGGTTCGTACCTTCATAAATCTGTGTAATTTTCGCATCTCTCATAAGTTTTTCAACCGGATACTCTTTCATATAGACATATCCTCCGAAAATCTGTACCGCATCGGTCGTAACTTTCATTGCGGCATCAGACGCAAATGTTTTACACATAGCAGATACCTTCGCTACATTTTTTGCCCCGGAATCAATCATACGCGCGGCAGAATATATCAATGCTCGGGAAGCTTCCACCTGCATTGCCATATCCGCAAGCATAAACTGTATACCTTGGAATGAAGATATTGCGCTATTAAACTGTCTTCTTTCATGAGAATATTTAACGGCTTCGTCCAAGGCTCTCTGCGCTATACCCAGCGCCTGCGCCGCAACCCCTGGACGAGAGTGATCAAAAGTTTTCATCGCAACAATAAATCCAAGACCTTCCCTTCCTAGAAGATTTTCTTTTGGAATTTTACAGTCTGTAAAAATAACTTCGCGTGTAGCTGAAGCTCTGATTCCTAGCTTATTTTCTTTCTTGCCAAAACTCACGCCTGGCGTGTTTTTATCAACTATAAAAGCACTCGCGCCGCGCGGACCTTTTGATCTATCAGTCATCGCTATAACCGTATAAATTTCTGCCTCACCGCCATTTGTTATCCATTGTTTTGTTCCGTTAAGAATATAATGATCTCCGTTTTTCTGCGCGGTCGTTTTTATCCCTCCAGCGTCCGAACCTGCCTCAGCTTCGGTGATAGCAAACGCGGCAAGTTTTTTACCCGCCGCAATATCCGGAAGATATTTTGATTTCTGCGCGTCATTTCCATAAAGAAGTATCGGGTAAGTTCCTAGCCCGGTAGCGGCAAAAGCCAAAGATATGCCTCCACACCCCCAGGAAAGTTCTTCCGCGGCAATAGCCATTTCCAGCACGCCGCCACCCATTCCGCCATACTCTTCCGGAATATACACGCCACAAATATCTGCCTCGGCAAATATTTTTACAATGTCCCATGGAAACTCACCGCGTTCATCATATTCAGCGGCTACAGGTTTTATCTTTTCCTCCGCAATTTGCCGGCACAAATCTCTTATCATTTGTTGCTCTTCAGTCAGAAGATAATCCATATTCAGTCTCCTTACTTTTCGTTTTAATGATTGTTTAAAAGATTTTCGATGGGATTTCTTATTTCTAAAATGTTATCTGACAAAAACTCAATTCTTAAACTTTTTTAGTACCAACGTAACATTGTGCCCCCCAAAACCAAGAGAATTACTAATTGTCACTTTAACTTCCTTTTCTCTTGCCACATTGGGAACATAATCCAAATCACAATCAGGATCGGGATACTCATAGTTAATGGTTGGGGGAATAACTTTGCATTCAATAGCTTTCGCGCAGGCAATTAGCTCAGCGGCACCTGTCGCACCAAGCAAATGCCCCGTAACACCTTTAGTTGAACTAACGGCAATTTTATACGCATATTCACCAAAAACTGCCTTAATAGCCCCTGTTTCCATCTTATCGTTCAATGGCGTTGAAGTACCATGAGCATTTATGTAGTCTACATTTTCCGGGTTAATTTTTGCATCATCAAGTGCTATTTTCATGCACCGCACAGCTCCAGACCCACCCGGATCCGGGGCTGTCATATGATAAGCATCACCGCTCATACCGTAACCAACTATTTCACAATATATGTGGGCACCCCGTTTTTTTGCGTGTTCCAACTCTTCAATCACAACAACAGCGGCACCTTCACCCATAACAAAACCATCTCTTTCTCGATCAAAGGGACGTGAAGCCTTTTCCGGTTCATGATTACGTCTTGAAAGAGCTTTTAAAGCGCAAAACCCACCAAATCCCATTTTGGTTATAGCCGCTTCTGAACCACCAGCCGCCATAATATCAGCTTCATTTCGTTGTATTATTTTAAAAGCATCTCCGATTGAATGACTTGCTGTCGCGCACGCGGTTACAGCCGCCGAATTCGGACCCTTGAAACCCAATTCAATTGAAACTAACCCAGATGCCATATTTACTATTAGCATCGGTATTAAAAATGGAGAAATTCTAGAGGCGGCTTTGTTTTCATCCTCGGTTTGTATGTACTGGGCATGCTCGGCTTCAACAGTATGAAGCCCCCCGATCCCTGACCCTATGTATACACCGGATCTTTCGAGATTAATTTTTTCAGCATCCAGACCACTATCCTCAAACGCCATTTTTGCCGCTCCAATCGCATATTTAACGAAAGGGTCAAGGCGCCGTTCCTGCTTAGGACTGACATATTTCAGTGCATCAAAGCCCTTAAGTTCAGCGGCAACCTGCGAATTAAAAGGATTTGGGTTAAACGCAGTAAGGCGGGCTGTTCCGCTTTTTCCGGTCACAACCGCCTGCCAAAAATCTTTAACATTATTCCCTACGGGAGTAACTGCACCTACCCCCGTAAGGACTACTCTTCGTGTTTTAGACATTATTTTCTATTATCCATTTTTTAGGAATGAAAAATTCAGCGTCATATTTAAAACTACAAAATTTATTTATCCGCAGCTTTTTCTGTGATGTAACTGATCGCTTCGCCAACTGTGGTAAGTTTTTCTGCTTCTTCGTCCGGTATTTCAGCGCCAAACTCTTCTTCCAAAGCCATTACAAGTTCAACTGTATCCAAAGAATCAGCCCCAAGATCGTCAATAAACTTAGCTTCTTCTTTTACTTCCTCAATCTTAACTCCCAGCTGTTCAGCTACAATAGACTTGACCTTTTCCGCTATCTCCGACATATTCTCCTCCTTTTTGCGTGATTAATATGTACATCACGGATTACAAATTTAATCGTTACATAACCATTCCGCCGTCAACCTGAACCACCTGACCTGTAATGTAAGCGGCATCTTCACTTGCCAAAAAAAGAACTAACTTTGCAACATCTTCTGCCTCACCCATACGCCCCAAAGGTATAAAACCTAAAAGTTTTGATCTCGCATCTTCTGAAAGCTTATCTGTCATATCCGTTTGAATAAACCCGGGAGCCACGGCATTAACATTTATGTTGCGGGATCCCAATTCCTTTGCTACTGTTTTGGTCAACGCAATAAGACCGCCCTTTGAAGCTGAATAATTCGCCTGGCCGGCATTCCCCATTATTCCTATAATTGAAGCCATATTGACAATTTTGCCGCTTCTTTTTTTCACCATCTGCCGGCTAACTGCTTTTATGCAGTTAAAAGCACCCTTAAGGTTTACATCCAAAACCGAATCCCACTCCTCTGCCGACATCCTAAGCAAAAGATTGTCTCTCGTAATGCCAGCATTGTTGACAAGTATATCTAACTTACCAAAATTGTCAAGAATTTTCTTAACGAACTGATCAACTTCCGGGGCCAAAGTTACATTAACTCTTTCAGTTACTACTTTTCTGCCTGTTTTTTGTTCAATTTCATTTTTTGTGACAGCCAGCATTTCTTCATTAACGTCACAAATTGCCAAATCAGAACCTTCCATAGCAAACAGCATGGCTATTTTTTTTCCTATTCCTCGAGCCGCGCCTGTTACCATTGAAACGGTGTTTTCAAGTTTCATTTTTACCTCCGTTTTTCCGAAGTAGATTGTAACAGTAATACAGGTTTTGTCAAGAAAATTTAGCTTTTATGTCAAGCCAATTTAGAAATGTCCTATTGTTACCAAAATAGAAATGTCCTATTTTGTTCTTGTTAATGAACCAGTAGCCGTAGTCCTTTTTCTTTTTTG
>JAHIZQ010000315.1 GCA_018814505.1 Candidatus Omnitrophota bacterium | reverse complement strand
CTAAACAGTGTAATCTAGATCAGTTTTTTCCGGTAATTATAATTGTCGTTGGCCGGTATTTATAATTGTCGCTCATCAGATGGGATGGTTTTGTCAGAAGGCGCAGGTTGCGTGATATTAGAAAGTATGGATCACGCATTAAAAAGGAAAGCTAACATATATGCTTATTTTGCAGGGTATGGAGAAACCTGTGATGCTTATCACATTATTGCTCCTGAGCCTGAAGGAAAGGAAGCACAACGTTCAATTCTAATGGCGATAGAAGATGCGGGGGTAAAAAAAGGTAGTATCAATTATATTAAGGCGCCTGGTGTTGGGGATCCAGTTAATGACAAAATTGAGACAACTGTAATTAAGAAAGTTTTTGGTAAAAGAGCCTATGATATTCCTATATCGTCAATTAAATCGATGATAGGTCATACTCAAGGCGCATGTGCCGTGATTGAAACGATTTCTACAGTTTTATCTATGGATAAAGGCATTATACCACCCACGATTAACTACAAAACAGCTGATAAGTTTTGTGATCTGGATTATGTGCCTAATAATGCCAGATCATACAATATTGATACCGCGCTTATCAACACTTTTGGTTTTGTTGGAAAAAACGCTATTTTGGTACTGAAGAAGTATTGAGGAGCATATGTGTAGGTTTGAGGGAACCGATTTGATATTTACAATTTTCTTTGGAGTATTCGTTATTGTAGCCACTGCCGAACGTGTTAAAACTACGTTTCAAAATAAACAACCAATATCGGGTCGAAAATGGATAACAGTGGTGCCGATCATAACATATGTCGGAATAATTGTCTTGGGCATAGCCGAATATTTTTACATAGCCCGTCAAATGAATTATTACGTTTCGATAACCGGATTATTGATATATCTCGGAGGCGTAATATTGCGAAAGTCTGCGATTAGCGTATTTCGAGGAGATTGGAATATGCACGTAGATGCTCAGTCCATAAAATCCATTCTGACAAGTGGACCATATAAATTTGTTAGGCATCCCTATTCTTTGGCTGTTTTGTTTGAATTAACAGGTTTTTTGTTATTGGCTAATTCGTATACTATGCTCTTGGCTATTTTTGTGATTCAATATCCACTTTTGGTGCTCAGAAGCAACTTTGAAGAAATAGCATTAATTAAAAAATTTGGAAAGGAATACGCGGGGTATCGAAAGAGAGTAATAACGGTTTTCCCCGTAATTAGGATAGTATGAAAAAAATCATACAGTTATATAATCTTGCAAAAATTATTGGCATAAAAAAAAATGTTAACAATGGGTAATGTGCATAACGATATCCGAAAGTACATGCGAAATTATATGATGACACAATGTATCCTAGCGCTAGATGAAATAGGTTTTATTGATTGCCTTCAAAAACACAAATGGGTAGATTTTATCCGTTTCGCTTGTGAAAATAAGATCGATAAGGAATATCTTGAATCGGTTTGTGAGTATCTCTATGTGCTGAATGTCTTTGAAAAGATTGGGAATAAGTATGGGCAAAGTGACTGTGGGCGTAAAATTATCGGTCTTTCCAAGGTGGCTTTTTATTTTATACATGCATATGCGCCTTTGTTTGAAAATTTATCTTCACTGATGAAAAACGAAAAGAAATATAAGAAAGATGTATTTAGACGCGAAAAATATGTGGCTGAAGCTACGGCTGAAGTAGCACAATGGATTCCAATCCCGGTTGTAAAGAATATGATAGTTAAACATCGGTTTAAAAATGTTTTGGATTTAGGATGTGGTAGCGCTAGATTTTTAATTAAGCTATGTGAAGATAATGACCTTACTTGTTTTGGAATAGATATTTCCGAAGAAAGTATTAATTGCGGCAAGGATTTGATTGAAAAAAATAATATGCAGAAAAGAATATCTCTTATGGTTGGTGATATTTTTAATCTCGAATTATCTGATGAGATTGTCAAAAGGATAGATGTTGTTACGAGTATGTATGTTTTTCACGAATTCTTACATAAAGATAAAGGCGTAGTGATCAAGTTGCTGACTAATATGAAAAAAAATTTTCAAGATAAATACTTATTAGTTTGCGAATTATGTCGACAACCTGTGGAATCTTTGCGTAGCAACCCTACCGCTATAGCTGAACATCATTTGTTTCATGCCATTTCGAAACAAGGTATAATAACTTCTGATGAATGGAGTGAAATTTTTACTAAAGCAGGGTATGCTTGTGTTGAAGAACAGCATTTTGATTTTGCAGGGCAGACTTATTTTTTATTAAGATGACAAAGGATAGAAGGATATGAATCATTTTGCGATATCCGCGGCTGTAACTGCGGTAGCTACCTTATTGTTAGCGTTTTTTGTTATAAGTAGAAACACAAAATCTTACTTGTATAGGGTGTTCGCTTTATATTCTTTTTCAATAACCTTATGGAGCGCATGTGTTGCCGTACATGGATTTGCGCGAGAGGAATTATTAGCATTAGTTGCCGCACATTTGCTTCATATAGGCGCATCTTTGATCCCAGTAACTTTTATTCACTTTGTTTTTGTTTTCATTGATCATGGGGAGATTAGTGGGGCAAGAAAAAAAGTTTTACAAGGATTGTATGCAATAGCTCTTTTTTTTATTGTGGTTAGTTTTTTTCCTGCATTTGTCAGTACGGTAGCTCCTCGATATGGTATCCCTTTTCTTATGTATCCGGGGAACTTGTTATATCATCTTTCCGTATTTTATTTTTGTACGTGTGTTGCTTATGGTCTTTACAAAATGTTTATGGAATATGTGTATTCTAAAGGCATAAGACATAATCAGATGAAGTATCTTTTTTGGAGTTCTTTATTCGGATACATTGGAGGATTAAGCAACTATTTAATTATATACGGTATAAATATATTTCCGTTGAATCCGTACGGAACATATGCTGTTACGATTTATGTAATAATAACCGCATATGCGATAACTCGATATCATTTGCTGGATATTCGCATAGCAATAAGCCGTACTGTAACCTTTTTGTTGATTTATATGCCAATACTTTCTATTCCATTTTTTATGGGATATTGGATAAATAGGCTTTGGAAAGGTGGAATTGGTAATATCGGTTGGTTTTTTGCAATTCTTTTGGAAGCAATCCTCGCCCCATCCGGACTATATTTCTATCTAAAATTACAAAAAAAAATCGAAAGACGGTTAAAGGCGAAGAAGCTGGAATATTTAAAAACAATGGAAGACTTTTTGGAAGAGGTAAAGCATATCCGGGGGTTAAATGATTTGGTTGATTTGGTGGTAGCTGAAACAAAACGAATAATGGACGTTGAAAAAGCGTGGGTGTATTTGGTTAATTCGAAATGGACCGAACAGATTACTAACCCTGAAAACAAATTTGAAAAAGAAATCCCGGGGGCGTTGATAAACCACTTGCGT
>JAHIZQ010000314.1 GCA_018814505.1 Candidatus Omnitrophota bacterium | reverse complement strand
CTTTTGAAATTATTGAGTGTCCTATATTAAATTCATATATGCCTTTAATTCGGGCAACAAGCGAAACGTTGCTATAATTTAACCCATGCCCGGCGCACACGGTTAAGCCTTTGCTTATGCCAAACATTGTTATTTCTTCCAGGATTGAAAGCTCTTTTTTATAATCCTCTCCTGAATTAAACTTTTCGGCGAAACGACCCGTATGAAATTCTACTATTTTCACACCCGCGCGATGTGAAGCTTCCACTTGTTCAGCTTCCGGGTCAATAAATAAACTTACGCTTATTCCTTCCGTGCTAAGTTTTTCTCGAACTTGTTTTATCCTATCAAAATTTTTAACCACATCAAGCCCGCCTTCGGTCGTAATTTCCTGACGGTTTTCCGGGACAATAGTTGCCTGATCCGGTTTAACCCCGCAGGCAATACTGACTATCTCGTCATCAATCGACATTTCCAGATTTAGCCTTGTTGTAACGGCCTTCTTCAACTGTGCAAGGTCTTTATCATTTATGTGCCGGCGATCTTTTCTCAAATGGCACACTATACTGTCACAACCTGCCTTTTCACTCAGAACTGCCGCGTCAACAGGATCTGGTTCAAACGTTTTACGCGCTTCTCTTATAGTCGCAACATGATCGATATTAACACCTAACTTTATCACATCTGATCCTCTCTAAAAGTATTATTTTATAACTTATTATGCCATAATAGGTTAGAGGCATTATTCCTAATTTTTGGGTTGTACGGACATTTCGCTTTTATCTACTTCCACCGGAAGATGTAAATTAACAGCGTTACTCTTTATCCGCAAAAACTTTGTGTCAGAGTTAAAACCAAGACGCAGATTTGTGCTTCGTGTATATTCCCCAAGATTAATTTTATCGGTTCTAAGTTCCTTAACCCCCGCCAGTATTTCTTCTGGACCAAACACCGCTATTTTTTCCGGCTCGATTTTTACCGCGTTAAAATCGACCTTGTATCCTTCCCTTACTTTACCCGTAAAAACAGGTTTTACAGGTACTTCTTTTACGATAAACTTGTATCGGGAAAAAACATCTTCCGCTGATTCTTTCTTTTGTCCAAAAGACTCACTATTAATCAAATCAAATACATAAAACCAAGTTGCAACCGCAAGTACAAGAGAAATAATTTTTGGCCAAAAATTATTAAAAATAATACTTCCCAATTTCATGTTTTATCCCCGTTTTATTTTATATTTTTCGAGTACCGGCTTCAGATTTTCTAAAAAAGTCCTTTTTTTGATTCGTGGCATATAAAGTCTTTCCAAAACTTTCGATACATCTTTCGCTTCAATATCTTTTGTCATTCTTCCGCCATGAGCCAAAGATATTGCCCCGGTTTCTTCGCTAACTACAATAACCACGGCATCTGTCTCTTCCGTAAGCCCCAATGCCGCTCTATGCCGCGTACCCATGGTTTTTGAAACATTCGGGTTTTGAGTAAGAGGAAAAAGGCAAGCCGCGGCTTCTATCCGCTGATCCGAAACAATTATGCCTCCGTCATGTAAAGAAGCATTCGGCGTAAAAATAGTGTTGATTAGTTCACTCGTAACTCTGCTATCAACACTCACACCGCTTTCAACATAGCGACGCAAGCCACTTTCTCTGCTTATAGCGATTAACGCTCCATTTTTTTTCTTTGAAAGCACGACTGCCGCTTTCGCGATTTCTTCAATAGTTTCTTTTTGGCCTGAAAAAATTCCAAAGCGTCCAATACTCGCTAAAGCTCTTCTGATTTCCGGCTGTAAAATAATAAGAAACGCGATAACTGAAATTGCTAATATCCTGGTTAGTAGCCAGTTAATTATTACAAGATTAAAACCGCGCGTTAACATAACAACAGCGGTTATTATAATTATCCCCTTCAATACCTGTTCCGCGGCGGTTTCTTTCAAAAGCAAATAAACCAAATAATAAACACCCCACAGTATCAATATTTCAAGCGTTATTTCCCAATAACCTAGCAAAAATTCCATGGCCCTCACCTGACTAATTTATCCGTTATAACTACGACATCTCTCATCGCGCTGACATTATGCACGCGTATAATATCAGCTCCGTTTATTATTGCCACCGCACAAGTCGCGGCTGTACCAAACTCTCTTTCATTAATCTTTCTCGATGTAAGTTCTCCAATAAAAGATTTACGGCTAGTTCCGACTAAAACCGGTTTATTCAAATCCCTAAAACGTTTTAATTCCCGTAAAATCAAAACGTTGTGCTGAACCGTTTTTCCAAACCCAATTCCTGGATCTATTATTATTTTTGCGGGATCAATCCCCGCCTTTTCTGCCAAAACAACTGATTCTTTAAGGTACAAATAAATTTCGTTTATTAAGTCACCATACACAGGCGATTTTTGCATTGTTTCCGGGGTTCCTTTCATATGCATAAGAATTACCCCGGCGGAAAATTCAGCTATTGTTTTTGCCATACAAGAATCATGCCTAAGAGATGTAATGTCATTTACAATAACCGCGCCTTCCATCAAAGCCTGGCGTGCCACTTCGCTTTTATAAGTATCAATCGATATAGCGATATTAACAGCGTTTCTAACAGCTCTAATAACCGGTATTACCCTATCAAGCTCTTCGGTTTCTGAAATTTTCACCGCACCCGGTCTGGACGACTCGCCGCCTATATCTATGATATCCGCACCCAAAGTAACCATCTCTTGCGCCCTTACAGCCGCTTCTGACGGATTCAAATATATCCCATCGCCGCTAAAAGAATCCGAGGTTACATTCAAAATGCCCATAATGCAAGTTCGCTCACCAATGGGCAGTACACAATCTTTAATTTTCATTTGCCTAAATCTATTTATCAGAATGTTCTTTTTCGTCTTTTACAAATCCAAGAAGATCCCTTACTTCAGCCTCTTCCATTGTTTCTTTTTCAATCAATTTGTTCGCCAATAAATCAAGCTTATCTTTATTTTCTTCAAGTTTAGTTTTCGCGGTATAGTAGCAATTATCAACTATTTTTTTAACCTCTTCATCTATTACGCGAGCCGTCTCTTCACTATAATTTCTTTCTTCCGTAATATCCCTGCCTAAAAATATTTGCGTGTGCCGTTTACCAACCGTCAGGTGCCCCAGTCTCTCGCTCATGCCGTACTGGGTAACCATATCCCGAGCTAATTCCGTAGCTTTTTTTATATCATCCTGCGCGCCTGTTGAAATCTCTTTAAAAGCAATCTCTTCACTAGCGCGACCACCCAGCATCCCCGCAATCCTGCCGATAAACTGAGTCTTTTTGTAAAGATATCGATCTTCACGCGGAAACTGCATTGTATAGCCCAGAGCCATTCCCCTCGAAACAATTGTTACCTTATGCAAAGGATCCGCCCCATCTATAAGATAAGATAAAAGCGCGTGTCCGGCTTCGTGGTAAGCAATAATTTTCTTTTCGCTTTCACTTATTTTGCGCGATTTTCTCTGTGGGCCGGCCATAACGCGTTCCATTGATTCCTGCAGTTCGTCTTCTCCCACTTCATTTTTATTGCGGCGCGCACCAAGTAACGCCGCTTCGTTTATAATGTTGGCTAAATCCGCGCCTGAAAAACCTGCCGTCTGCCGCGCGATTTTATGAAGGTCTATATTCTTCTTCATTTTCACGTCCCGCGAGTGAACCTTGAGTATAGCGTCGCGTCCGACAATATCCGGCTGGTCAACAACTACCTGTCTATCAAAACGACCTGGCCTTAAAAGAGCTGGATCAAGAACATCAGGCCGATTAGTCGCGGCTATCAAAATAACTCCTCCACCAGTATCAAAACCGTCCATTTCCGAAAGAAGCGCGTTTAACGTCTGTTCCCGTTCATCATGGCCGCCGCCAATACCGGAAAACCTTTGCCGTCCAACAGCATCTATTTCGTCAATAAAAATAATGCACCCTTTTTGGCTCATTTTAACGGATTTTTTTGCCTGCTCAAAAAGATCTCTCACTCGTGAAGCGCCTACGCCGACAAACATTTCCACAAAATCTGAACCTGAAATACTAAAAAATGGAACCCCCGCCTCACCCGCGACAGCTTTGGCCAAAAGTGTTTTCCCCGTACCCGGAGGACCCATGAGAAGAACCCCTTTTGGCATTTTACCACCGAGTTTCTGAAACTTGCGCGGTTCTTTCAAAAATTCTATCACTTCTTTCAATTCTTCTTTTGCTTCTTCTATCCCGGCTACATCATTAAAGGTTACTTTCATCTTATCTTTCGTCGCAAGACGCGCTCTTGACTTTCCGAAAGACATAACTTTTCCGCCGCCACTTGCTCCGCGATATATAAAAAACCAGAGAAATAGGATAAATAACAACATTGGCCCAAGAGAATAAAACAAATTCGAAAGCAACGTCTGTGATGGGCTCACGTCAAAGCTGGCGACATTTTCTCTTAAAAGTTTGATTAAGCCCGAATCTTCTTCAGGTATATTCACCATAAAACTTTTTCCGTCACTAAGTTTGCCGGAAACCCGGTCTCTTATCATAATTGCCGAAACAATGTCGCCCGTTTCACTATTGGATTCGAGCATTTGATAAAACGTTTTATAAGTCATTTCTTTTGAATTGTCTTCAAAGGAAGAAAAAACCCACTGAAAAATCAAAAAAATACCAACAACTATCAAAATCCAGCTGAATTTATCCGGAGCAAACTTCTTGTTTTTAGGAGATTTTAAAGGATTCTTTATTCTCTTTTTTATCTGATTTTTTAGTTTCTTGTTATCTGCCATATTTTCAACTTTCTATTTGTAAAAATAAATTACTACAATTTTCGACTGTATTGTAACACACGCTCCCCGTTCGGTCAAATTTTCAGGAATAAAAGAAATTTTTATTTTATTTTACCTTTGACCATGTTTCCTGAACACTATTTCACCTTTTTGTTTACAAATTTTTACACCTCCCGGCATATCTAGGGATTTACCTTTTTCGGTTTGTGCTAAAAAATAATCCATATCCTTCCAGTGCCGATGAGTAAGCTTTTTTAAAGTACCACCCGCTTTTTTGAAAAGTTCCTTAAAAATTTCCTTTCTCATTGCTTTTGGCTGTAATAAAACGTCTTTAATTTTTACTGATGAGGTTATATTGCCATATTTTTTAAGCCGCTTTGCCCGCTCAAGAGATAAAAACAAATAATCTTCCCTGAGAGATTCCGCCAAGCTTGAAAGTGTTCTTTTTATTTTTGGATTATATTTTTCTAAAAAAGGAATTATTTCATGCCTTGTGCTATTACGCACAAACTTTGTATCAAAATTACTTTTGTCCTCTACATAAGTGAAACCAACTGACTTCAAAAAACCAATGATATCCTGCCTTTCCGAATTTATTAGCGGGCGCACAATCCTCACTCCATCCGCATCCCTAACCGCGGGAATACCTACAATTCCGGCCAAAGACGCGCCATAAATAATCCTCATTAAAACTGTTTCCGCCTGGTCATCCATAGTATGCCCCGTAGCTATAACATTACAGTTTTTCATGCGGGCGGTGTTTTCCAAGAAACCGTACCTTTCCTCTCTCGCCGTTTCTTCAATTGATTTTTTTTTATCCCGTTTTTTTTTAACGTCTACCTTTTTGTGTATAAACTTCAAACCCAGTTCCATTGATAGTTTTTCTACAAAACGCGAATCGTTCGCGGATTCAATGCCCCTGAGGCAATGATCCATATTGGCAACCATTATTTTTATATTTAACGTTTTTCTAATTTCCAAAAGCGTCTTTAAAAGGCAGACGGAATCAGCTCCGCCTGAAACCGCCACAAGCACCCTATCGCCTTTTTGAAACATGTTATTGCGCTTTACTGTATCTTTGACGTTTTTTAAAAAAGCGGAATATGATAAACTTTTTTTACGCATATCTTAACCTCTTCATCGCACCACAAGCCAGGCATACTTATACCCGTAAAGGAGCCTGTTTATTTTTGTGTTCGTTTAGAGAAAAAGGAATATCCACTACTTTCTCCCTTTAAAAAAGGAGGTTTGCGCCGTTATTCCAATTCACTAAATGGTCGTCTATTTTTTATCCTTTGCCAATTTTTTTTCCAAACTATATATGCATCCGCAATAATTCTGCCGGTATAACCCAAAATCCTTTGCCAGTTCCCCCGCTCGAGAAAACCCGCCTTTCTTTTTAAAATCAGCTGAAATAAATCTATCTTCTGATATCTCCCGGCCTATACTGCTTATAACCACAGCGTCTTTGTGCGGACTTATTGATAAAGTTGTAGTAAACGCGTCAAACATCTTTTTTTTCATATATTCATACGTTTTTTTAAGACGCAACTCATAACATACTCGGCATCTCGTGCCACCTTCCGGTTCGTATTCTTTACCTTTGACAGCCAAAAACCATGTCTCCCGGTCATATATGCCTTCTACAAACTCAATATTAAACTGACGAGCCACCGCCTGAGCCGCTTCAAGTCTACGTTTATATTCATCAACAGGATGTATGTTGGGATTATAAAAAAAACACGTTAAACTGTGCCCTTCACATAAAAGACGTTCAATAACGGCACCAGCACATACCCCGCAACATGTATGCAATAAAATTTTCATTGTAATTTGTTCCTCACGTTACACTGATCTCCATAAAATCTTCCGCAATATCAAATCCCGGATAATTTTTTATTAAATTTTTGAGCCACGCTACATCATGATACTTACGGCTTATATGAGTTAAAACTGTCCTCTTAACATGTTTATTACACGACATTTCCATAATTTCAGGAAGTGACGCATGTTTATAAGGTTTACCTGTTCCTTGCGTATCAAAATAAGTACAGTCCTGCACTAACAAATCCGCGTTCTCAACCAGGCTTATCAGATTGTCACAAATTTCCGTATCCCCTGAATAAACTATTTTTTTACCCTTCTTCTTCAAAGAAACATCTTCAAGTTTCACAAGAACACCTTTTATGCGTACTTTTCCCTTTGCTTTTAATTTTTTATATAACTTATCGTTTTGTGGTAAATTTAACTTTTCTATTTTTTCAGTATCAATAGAAACTTTGTCATGCTCAATAACCGCGTACGCCACAGCCGGCATACCATGTTTTACAGGGATTGAGCTTATCTCAAATCTTTCGGTTTTAAATATTTTTACAGGTTTTTTGCCTTTAATCGGAACTTTGCGCAAATTAATTTTAAATTTGCCCGCCGAATGACAAAAACTAAGAAGGCGTTTCACTTTTTTAACTTCGGGAGCATATATCGTTAAAGGTTCCTCTCTTCCTTCAAAACCCATGGTATCAATTAAGCCCGGAAGCCCCAAACAATGATCGCCATGCCAGTGAGTAATAAAAATGTTATCAATTTTCATCATACTGACGCGCGCCGTTATCAATTGTCTTTGTGTACCTTCACCGCAATCAAAAAGAAAACAAGATTCCTGCTCATCTTTGTAGCTTATATGTAGGCTGGAATGCGCCCGCTGAGCAGTCGGCACTGCCGCGGTCGTTCCCAATATGGTTATTTTAAACTTTGACATACTTTATTCTCTGCCCAGTGTTTCACCGTAAGGCGCAGACCTTCTTCCGTCGACATGCTTGGAGAATATCCCAGCTCATCCACCGCACGGGTAATATCATAAACTCTGTCTTTAAAAATTCTGAGCGTTTTGTTCCGAAACGGCGGAAATACCATAAGAATGTTTACTAGCCATCGCGGAACCCTTGGAGGATAACGCCCTCTTAATTCATCATAAATTATTTCTACAAACCTTTTTAAAGTTATAACTTCCTTATCGGCAACCATAAATGTCCCCGTAAATGCTTCTTCTTTTGTTAACGCGAGCATTAAAGCTTCCACAACGTTCCCCACATAAACCAAATGCAGTTTCGAATTCATTCCGGATATATCTAAAACCGGCAGGCGCTTTAGTTTTGTAAGACGCAGTATTTTGTTAAGAGCATGCGGCTCGTCTTCCCCGTAAACCATGCAAGGTCTAAAAATAGCGGTTTTTAGCCCCTTTGCCCGGTATCCCTCAACAATTCGTTCGGCTTTTATTTTAGACACGCCGTAAGAACTTGTTGCCTTATACGGAAGACCTTCGGTTAACGGAACATCAAGGTTTCCGCTTATAACAGATACCGAACTCAAATATATGAGTTTTTTGTTTTTGTATACATAACACAATTGGCAGATATTTCTCGTACCTGTCACATTATAGTCATAAAGTTTACTTTCACTTTCTTCGGAAACCTTTGCGGCAGAATGAAAAACTATATCCGGCCTAACTTCTTTAAAAATCCATTCCATATCAGAAAAACTAGAAATATCGCCAATAACCACTTTGGCTCCCTGCCTTTTAAGAAAATCAACTTTACTTGTTTTCCTGGCTACGCATATTATTTCATAACGCTTTTCCAATAAAAGGCGTTTTACTAAATTCCTACCGATAAACCCTGTCGCGCCCGTAACTAGTATTTTCATTTTATCTCCTATATTTCATTTTCGATGTTATTATGAACGAACATAAGAGAAAAGAAACTCCATTGGCTAATATTATCGAAATCCTGGAAGACAAAATACCATATACCAGCCATAAAAAAA
Source organism: Candidatus Omnitrophota bacterium (assembly GCA_018814505.1). Classification (GTDB taxonomy): domain Bacteria; phylum Omnitrophota; class Gorgyraeia; order Tantalellales; family Tantalellaceae; genus JBDRNE01. Next base: position 2,557 of record JAHIZQ010000314.1, on the reverse strand, counting down.
TACCCATCGTAAGAATAACATACATCCAAAGCGAGATGTCTCTTGCATGTTTACTTTTTACTATTTTTACAATCTGCGGAATAAATGATACTGTAGTACATATCCCCGCGCTAAGCCCAATAAGCTCCATATACAAGTCCTGCATTTACCCCCCCTTCATTTTATTTTGGAAAAAATCTATATTCTTTCCACGCAACACGTTACGTACAAATGTACACTATTTACATTCGTTTGTCTATTCTAATTATAGGATAAATAGGGACAGACACCATTTAATGGTTTTCTCATTAAATGGTGTCTGTCCCTATTTATCGTTACAATGACGTTGCGATGGCTTTTTGGGTTTCTTCCCACTCGATAATATCGTTATAATCAACAGGTTTGATTTTTAAGAGCAAGTTTTTTAAAAGCTGGTTTAAATCTTTCAAATCTTTTGCTTGCGGGACTTCCTCGCTATTAATTTTGGCGAGAAAAACCGTTAAAGCAGTTAACGCTTCTTCTTGCGCCAATTCCCTACTCGACTCATCGTAAGTTTCCGCTTCTTTATAGTACCCTATTAAACGAGTTATCGCAATGCGTTCGTCAATCCCTACAAACTTCTTCTTTAAAGAAAAATCAAGATCAGTATACGCGTCAGGCACAATTGTAAGATGTTTACTAAATTCTTTTTCCAGATCCGTCAGAAATTCCCGGTCTGATTTCAATTTAATGTCCTTCATTTCAGGCACAAATAAAACACATTCACGTTCTTTACCGTATTTATGTAATAGATCCGTTATCCCGCGTTTTGTGGTTTCCAGGTCGTTCGGGTTTATATAAAAGAAATCTACTTTATGCGGATCATTCGGAACACCATGCCCGTTTTCACCTAATCCTCTGCTTATATCTCCCCTTAATTTTTCAAGATTGATTGACGTATCATTTTTTATTTTTTCAGGGAGCCCCACCACTGCTATTGGGTCACGCGTTTTTGTTACGGGTTCACTGCTAAAGGCTTCCAGCGTTGCACTAATACGGGATTCTTTGTTGTCCGAAGTTTCTTTTATCGCAATTTCGGGCAACGGAATAAATTCAGGTTTTGGAACATCGGAAATCCATGGTTTAAATTCTGGCACACTGATTCTGGGCGAGCCAACACTTCTCGCCTCGAGTGAACCTTCCCCCTCCGTCATCCCCCTCACGGGAATAGACCCAAGCGAGCCGAGCATCTCATTCATGGAGGGAGACCCGTGCAAGTCAACACCCGTCATCCCGTTCATGGAAATAGGACTGGGAGCCCCCCGCAGACTGTCATCCTGAGCGAGGTCATGAAGGGACCGAGTCGAAGGATCTAAATATTCAGATTCTTCTGCCCTTCGGGTCTCAGACTGACGCCGAGAAATTTCGGCCTCAGGCGCCGCAACACCCTGTATAAACACCCTCAACGCCCCGCCTAATGGAGTTTCATGAGGCGCCGCATAACTCTTTTGCCGAAAGAACAGGCTCGTAAAATCAATGATATTATGATGTTTTGTTTTGCCGTCTACTCCTTCCATACTTGTATTTTCTAAAGCTTCATGGAAAATATATTCATCAATAAGGTTATCTATTCCCAATTCCGCTTCTTTTTCAATTAAAAATTTCACAATATTAACAGCCAGAGCTGTTTCATGTCCCAATAGATATCTATTCTCCCCTTCGACAATCGCATTAAACCATTTAAACGCCTCTCTTGGATGTTCCAAAGCGTACGTAACCCTATTGATCTCGTCCCCCGGAACGCCTCTTTCTCTCAACAAATACTCAATATTTCCCTTATCTTTCAACAACACCGCGCACCTTTCTTCCACAAGCTGTACCGCACTCTCATTCTCAGCCCTAACTTTATCACTGTTTTCCTCTATCCCCTTCCGCAGTTCTTTTTCCTCTGTCTCAGTAAAACCTTTGATGATGTTGCCGGTGATGTTAGACTCACGGTTATCCACTCTACGAATTCCCAATATATGCCAGAATTTGTTATCGTCAGCACCCCTGAAAAATTTTTGCTGACGCAATAAAGTGATTCTCTTCTTGGGATTTTTCACGGCAATCTGCAAAGTATCTTTATCCGCAAACAAACTTTCAAAATCAATCATAAATTGTCTTTCATTTATGCCTTCAATCCAAACCTGAATTGCCTGGGACTCTTTTAACATTGCTTGTCTTTGAGAAACAAGTTTTCCAACAAGCTGTTTGGAACTAAGAGCTTTTGACTTTATATATTCGACTAATTCTATCAATTTCTGCCATTCTTCCTTATTCAACTTTTTATCAAAAAATTTATCCCCTAATTCCATAAACCCTCTTTTTATTTCTGGTGTAAAAATATCCATATCATAATAAAACTGTTCAATTCTACCAGTTTCGAACCTATAAATAATTCCACACCATTTATAATCAGGGTTTACTTGTTTCCTAAATATTATTTTCGAATGGATATCCCCATAACTTGGAATAGTAAGAAAATTTCTATAAAAACTATCGTATCTACTTTTTTCTTGTTTACCAAACCTTTCTGTAATATAGTTTTCTGCCTCTT
>JAHIZQ010000313.1 GCA_018814505.1 Candidatus Omnitrophota bacterium | reverse complement strand
GGTCAACTTAGTACAAATCGCAAAAAGCACAAACACAAAACTGGTACTCGTACTACATAATTTTGACCTGGCTGAAGCTCATCCTGACGTTTTTGAGGAAGAGGTAAAACTAAAACGAATGCTAGGGCTTGATAAGTTTTTACTTGATAAAACCATGGAAAAGTTGGGCAAAGATGCTTCATTTATCAAGGCAATAGAACCAATGAATAAGCCGGATAAAGCCATAACTTTTAAACCTGATACCATAAATTTTGTTAAAAAGTGCACAGCTATGATCCGAACAGTTAAAACTGCGGATAAAAAAGACATACCACTTAGTTTAGGTGTTGGTTCAATGAAAGAAGCTGGAAGTTATATTGGCTTATTGTGTGAGGGAGATATTTTTCAAATTCCTTGGCGTGTCGCTGATGAAAGCGGTAAAGTTAAATCGCGTTATAGCGAACTAAGCCGTGACGTTAGGGAACACAAGATTCCCCAAGGCGTACATATTGTGATTGAAGCCCAGCCAAATGAAGGTGATGAATTTATTATAAACGACGTTTTATATTACGCGCGCAAGGCAGGCGCGGAAGGCGTGTTGTTTTATATTGGCGATGAAAACGAAAAAGGAAAAGCTTCAAAAGATATCGGCAAACCTTATGATTTTAGTTTTATTCCAGATTATTACCGGTCCAGTAATAATTCTTTAAGGAATGATAAGCGCGATCATCCAGAATATTGGAGTGATTTATCAATATTAAAATCCGCGATTAAAGATATAAAAAATGCTGTTGGTGACGCTAATAAACTACTCGCATTGCTTGACAGAATGAAAACAGAGGAAGGAGTGGATAAAGAACTAGCTATAGAAAAAGAATTAGATGGCGAAAAGAAGAAACTTGATACGAGATCCAAATCAAAACCAATGGCATTAAGAGAAAGATACAAAAAATGGCATTATCAAGATAAAGTGAAAATGAAGCTGGAACCTGAAATAAAAGGTATTACAGCAAAACCAAGTCAGTGGAACAAAATAGGAGGTCTACTGATTCATTTAGCGGTAGGTCTTTTACCATTTTGGTGGCTGATGGATTTGACGCCTTTCCATAAAGTGTGGCTTTTAAGATGGATAATTTTGTTTTTAACGTCAGGGCTTGTTTTAAATGTCAAAGGGATTAACGCGTTTATGGTTTCATCCGCCAGACGCAAAGCTGATAATATAGAAATTCATAAAAGAATCCTAGAGAAATTTGACGAAGCCGCGAGTAACCTGGAAAAGAAACTTGCTGTACTTCCGGACTATGTAAAAAAGGGCATACCTTTTCATAAAGCACTGCGTATGGACGAGACGTATGAGGGAGAAACTCCGGGAGTGGTGGATTATACGCCCGGTGCAGGCGTTGCCATGCTTAATCTGGAAGAAGAACTCCAAAAGTTTCGCGAAGAAATTAATTTAATCAGGCGGGAAGTAGAATCAGGAAAAATCAAAGATGTATCGCTCCGAAACCCCATTGATAACACGCGCAGGCTTTTTGTTCATGAAAATATCACCTATAGCGACCGTTGGAAAATGAATTGGTCAAAACTTGAAATTCTTACAGGTCTTGTTATTGACGCGAAAAGCCAGCAAGAAGAAGCACTCGGTCTATTGGCTGATAAAAGCATCAGACAGCCAACAGACGGGGAAATACGAGAAAGGCTTAAGTGGTTACGCGAGGATAAGAAAAACGCTATAGATGAACATTCAAGGGCAGTCAGGAATTTTAGAAAACTAGGCAAAGAAGACGAAGAATATGATCCCAAAAGAGATGAGCTTGACTGGAGAACAGCGTTTAGACCTATTATTGTGAGGTACTTTTGGCTATTAGTTGTTTCCACAGTGCTATGTTTTACCGTAACAGTTGGGTTTGGTTTTGTGTACGCGAATAACCCGGTTGTCATATACAAAGCGGTAGCCGTTGTAAAGAAAGTTCTTGGCGCTACTATTTTCCGTTTAGATGGGGTAATGACCTGGGTGTATAACTCGTCCATTTCACTAATTCCGTTTTTAGGAAATAAACTTAGTTTTATAACCATGAACACGGCAAAAGTACCTACGGTTGCGTCTATAGCTTCCGGCGGAAAAGGCCTTGTAGCATGGTTAAGCACAACCAGAACCGCGAATTTTGGAACACTTCCTTTATTTAATTTGTGGCCTTATTGGAGGAATGTCGGGATTAACTGGTTTAGTACGCCGCTAATCACTTTTTACTTAATAATCATGGCTACTTTTTTAGCCTGTTTTGTTTATAAATATTATCTCTCGCTGTGGGGGATGTTTCCGTTTCTTTCGAGAACAAGCCGTATTTTTACGGTTAAAAAAGATCTTATAGATGCTTTGACCTTTTTGGACCCGGACGTTAGAAATAAAGTTGCTGATAGAATATTAGCCAATTTGCCGAATGAAAAAAGAAGAGAGTTGGAAAGGCAAAAGTTAAGCGCTACTCAAATAATTAAAAGAGTTAGTCATAGAGACCTCTTTGATTTCTTTATACATAAACAAATGGAAAACGGCCAGGAAGTTACAGATGAAAACGGTCAGCCGAAATTTGATTTTGACGGTTATTTTTATCTCTTTATAGTGAATTTGCCGGATCAATTTAAAGATAGACTCATAAGGGGTATAGTAAACAATAACATTCTTAGCATGGAGGAAATAACGTCCAGGTTAAGTAATCAGGGGATAACTCTTGATGCGGCAACAACAAGGGATATTGCTTGTATTCTTAAGTATGATGAACTAGAGAATCTAAAAAACACAAAAACAGTGTTTTCTAAACGGCAGATTATGAACGCGTTGCAGACATGCGGCGTAAGTGTTCGTACTTTGGAAGAAAATGTGCTTAGTTCCTTGAACGCGAAACTGCGAGCGAAAGGGTGCCCTGAGATAAATGATTTTTATGATGAAAATGTTAACGTGCAGGACGTTAAAAAATATCTAAGCCTAGATCAGTTCAATATGCTTAGACGTGCTTTAGCCGACCAAATGGAAGCGCAAGACCTTTTAAGGTTTTCAAAAGTACAGATACTTAACACGCTGAGAGAAATGGGGCTTTCTGTTGATAAAATTAAAAAGTATAAAGCTGAAGGCGTTACAACACACGCGATTTTGGGATTTTTAGCGAAAGACGACGAAAAGAACGGGTCACATCACATAGATGAACTTAAAATCAGGCTATTGGTAATGGATCCATTTATGGCAGTGTATCCAAAAGTTACATTGGTTGTGTCAACCTTTAATGAAGAGGAAGTTGTCACGAATG
>JAHIZQ010000312.1 GCA_018814505.1 Candidatus Omnitrophota bacterium | reverse complement strand
TGTGAGAAAGATTTTTATAGTGTCACCGAATTTCAGGGTCTTTTATAGCTTTTCTGCCCCCCTTCAAAATAAAAATAAAGGTTAAAGAAAAGCTACACTAAAAAGCAGTTTTCTAAACTGCTTTTTTTATTGTCCGGATATTTCTACAATTTTATCGTACACTTCCATAAAATCTGTTGTTTTACAAACATAATCCACAGCCCTAGATAGTTTTAAACTAGAAGAATTAAATGCCATAGAATAGCCGGACTGTTTAACCATCGGCAAGTCCCCTTCCGTATCCCCGACAGATATTATTTCATGTTTTTTTACGCGAAACTTCTCAGCAATCATTTTAACCGTGCTTCCTTTCGCGCCATGACTAATGTTTATTTTCACCTTACCACTCAACCTGCCTTTATATACATTCAAGCGGTTACCTTTAACATAATCAAATTTTAATTCGTTTTTCACGCGTTCCGCAATAAATTGTAGCCCCGTCGAAACCGCGGCTAGTTTAAATCTATTCTTTTTTAAAAGTTTAATAACCTTTTCAACATTTTTTGAATATTTTACATTTTTAAATACCTGGCGCATTTTACTAAGCTTAATACCTTTCCAATGCGCCGCGTCAAGTTCACAAAACTCCCGATAACTTATCTTGCCCGCCAGAAACTCTTCCTGATACTTTTTCGCCAAGACATCCCACAGCCCTAGTTTTTCATGAATATACCGCCAGCTCGAGATGTGGCGCGTAATAGTTCCATCAATATCAAAAATTATGAGTTTATATTTCATGCTTTATTGAATTTCGCGGAAAGCTGTCCACACGCGGCTAATATATCCGCGCCCTTTGATTTTCGAATAGTTGTTCTTACGCCGCACGCTTCAAGTTTTTGTTTAAATAGTTTTTTCTTTTTTATTGTTGCGGGCAGGTATTCACCGTCGCCAAAAGAACTGCAATCTATTAAATTAACCTTTGCCCTTATAGCTTTAGCAAGTTTCGCGAGTTTCTCAGCGGTTCTAATGGAATCGTTAAAACTATTGATCAAGGTATACTCTAAAGTAATTATCCGGTTTGTTACCTCAGAATACTCACGGCACGCGGGGATAAGCGTTCCTAAAGGATATTTATGGTTAACCGGAACAAGTTGGTTTCTTGTCGCATCATCCGGCGCGTGTAAAGATACCGATAGTTCTACCTGTAAGGCTTCATTTTGAAGTTTGCGAATACCCGGAACAATCCCACACGTTGAAACTGTAATTTTCCGGGCACCGATCCCGATACCTTCAGGATGATTAATAATACGAATGCTTCTTATAACATTGTCATAATTATCCAGAGGTTCGCCCATACCCATAAAAACTATATTTGTCGCTTTTATGGCGCACAAATTCTGCGCCATAATTACCTGGCCCACTATTTCCGAAACTGTAAGGTTTCTTTTAAAACGCTTCGTGCCGCTCGCGCAAAAAGGACATTTAAATTTACACCCAATCTGAGTTGACAAACACAACGTATACCGCGCCCCTTCTTTAATCATAACGGTTTCAATATATTCAGGTCCCTCTAATTGCCATAAAAATTTTTCCGTACCGTCCATTGAAACAAGGTGTTCCGCGCACTTCGGGCGATTAATAACAAATTTTTCCTTTAGTTCTCTTTTAAAACTTTTCGATAAATCCGTCATAACATCAAAAGTTTCCGCGTTTTTTTTATTAAGCCATAAAAAAATCTGTCTCGCCCTGTGCGGCGCCTGCCCCAGAAGAGCTATTTCTCTTATAAGTTCTTCTAAATTAAAATCACATATATTTTTTTTCATATTCTCGAAACACCTCTTGTTACGATTAGTTTTACGCCCAAATTAAGAAAATTTTCATCAATCACATCGCCTGTTTTTAGAGTTTTAGTTAAACATATTTTTTCTATTTTTTTCATTGCCTGTCTTATATACGATTTTTGTATCGGCCTATCTGTTCTTACCGGAACCATTTTTAAGGACATCCCCTTTGTCAAAACCGTTGAAGTTAAAATTCTAACCGGGTTTTCAATCTCAGCGGCGGCATACTTTATGCCTTTTAGGCACGCGTTCCCTTCAACCGTTACGACTTTTCCGTTTTCTATGTTTACCGATAATCCGCACCCTTTCGGGCATTCAATACATGTTATCTTTTTTATCATGTGTTTCCTTAATGAGACTATGGTTTCTTCGTAGGACTTGTGCCCCCACATAACTATTAGTCGAATTAATGTCCGTGGCCGCTTAAGCGAAATTTGCAAAGCACATTCCACTCAAATCTAGGCAGTCAGACT
>JAHIZQ010000311.1 GCA_018814505.1 Candidatus Omnitrophota bacterium | reverse complement strand
TCTCAGTCCCAGTGTGGCTGACCATCCTCTCAGACCAGCTACCCGTCTTCGCCTTGGTAGGCCTTTACCCCACCAACAAGCTGATAGGACGCGAGCTCATCAATAGGCGAGAGGTTCATTTTCAGAATCCCCCTCTTTAACTACAACTCATCAGAATCGTAGTCTTATCCAGTATTAGTCCACCTTTCGGCAGGTTATTCTGAACCTAATGGTAAATTACTCACGTGTTCCTCACCCGTTTGCCACTATCCCCCTCTTGCGAAAGAGATCGTTCGACTTGCATGCCTAATCCACGCCGCCAGCGTTCGTTCTGAGCCAGGATCAAACTCTCCAGTTTGATATTCGTTGACCCATGTGTGTTTTTAGCTATCTATTTTCAAAGAACTGTGCAAATAAAAAAGCACCATAGTTATGATGCTTTTTTATTTAGCTATCTATAAAAACTATACTCTATAAAAAAACGTTATATGTTAAGTATTGACATTGTACCTGAATTACCAACAATGTCAAGTCTTTTTATATATTTTTTTAAAAAAATTTATGACCGGCGGAAAACCTTACAAAACCTACGTTTGCCGGCTTTTAAAACTCTGCCTTTCGGGTCGAAAGTTATAATTTTATTTACATCTTCAACCTTTATGCCATCATAAAAAACAGCGCCCTGGACTATTAACCTGCGCGCTTCACTTCTCGACATACCAAGACTCTCAGAAACTACCGCGGCAGAAGGAGCTGATTCAACATCAAAACAATATTCCGGCATATCTCCCGGAAGTTTTTTTTGGGCAAATACCCTTTCAAAATTGTGTTTTGCCTTTTCAGCAAGTTCGTGTCCGTGATATTCACTAACAATAGTTTTCGCAAGATTTATTTTTACGTCTTTCGGATGTTGCTTCCCCTGCCCCACATCTTTCTTTATCTTTTCGTAATCGATGTCCGTCAATAATTCGTAATATCGCCACATAAGCGTATCGGTAATTGACATAATTTTACCAAACATTTCATCGGGGTTTTCCGAAATTCCAATGTAATTACCTAAAGATTTGGACATTTTCTGCACACCATCTAAACCCTCCAGTATCGGCATAGTAATTATTACCTGCGTTTCCTGACCAAAACTTCTTTGCATATCTCTTCCTACAAGTAAATTAAATTTCTGGTCGGTTCCGCCAAGTTCAATGTCCGCTTTCATCACAACAGAATCATAACCTTGCAAAAGCGGGTATAAAAATTCTAAAATACTTATGGGCATTTTACTCTTGTATCTGTTTAAAAAATCATCTCTTTCAAGCATACGCGCAACTGTATATCTGGACGCCAAGTCAAATATGCCTTCGGTGCCCAATACTGAACACCATTTGGAATTAAAAACTACTTTCGTCTTATTTTTATCCAGAATTTTAAATATTTGCTTTTTGTAAGTTTTCGCATTGGCTTTTACTTCATCGGATGTGAGTTGCGGCCGAATTTTAGATTTCCCCGAAGGGTCTCCTATCCGACCGGTAAAATCTCCTATCAAAAAATAAACATCATGGCCCAATGCCTGAAAATGTTTCATTTTGCGAAGAAGTACCGTGTGCCCAAGATGTATGTCAGGAGCAGAAGGGTCAAATCCAGCTTTTACAATAAGCGGTCTTTGCAAAGAAAGCTTATTTTTAAGCTCCGCAAGATTTATTATCTCCTCAGTGCCTCTTATAATTATTCTAAGTTGTTCTTCCATTGGCTTTATAGTCATAGCGCGGTCATTGTAACATAGGCATATAATAAACGTCAAGTAGGGGCACGCCCAAGTAGTGGCAAAAATTATAAACACGTTGCCTGGTTCAAAATCCCGGATATCTCCTTTCAGTCGATTCCGGGATCTCAAACTAAAAAACGTTCGATTAATTCCAGGATAACAACTCCATCTTACCATCCCGGGCAACTGCGCACTTTGTGCGAGGGAGACCCGGGATCTATTAAAGTGTCCACAATGTGTTACACTATCCGTCTGCCCTTTATGACTATAGCCCGTGGGGACCTAAGCCTAATCAAAAATTACAAAATTTATTTGTCGAAATTCGAACAATCTTGTAAAATTGTTTATTGAGAATCACGGGCGACTACAGAGCCCCCCCCCTACGCTAATAAAGAAAGGAATTTATATGACAACATGCTATGAAAATATTAAAAACTCAGCACTCAAAAATGTAGCAGAACTTATGTGCGCCAGCGCGCGTACAGCACCTAAAGCAAAAGGTCAGGATAATCTTGAAATTATCATCCTAAACAAAAAAGAAATACAAAAGGTGCGTTCCGAAATGAAAAAAATTGGAAAAATAAAAAATATCGGGGGTATGAAACGCGACGCGGAAAACATTTTAAATACTAGC
>JAHIZQ010000310.1 GCA_018814505.1 Candidatus Omnitrophota bacterium | reverse complement strand
TTTGACTATTGAGGAACATTCACTTTTTGGCGGGTTAGGTAGTTTGGTATCATTGATTTTAGTTGAAACAGATGTTTCGGTAAGTTTCAAGAGTTTAGGGTTCGACAATACTTTTCCAGAAGGGTATGGAACATATCAGGATATGAAAAAAATGAATGGTCTTTCAAAAGATGATTTTATAAGAGAAACAAAACTTCTTTATGAAAGAAAAATGCAGAAAAACGGAATAGTGTTTTAGGGTAAAAGGAAATTATGGGGGGAAAGAACGAAATAAAAAAGGTATTATTGGTTTCGCCAAGGTTTAATAAAGGCAGACATCAAATATCTATTCATCCTTTGGCAGGTCTTGGGTATATTGCCGAATCTTTAAAAAATAACGGTTTTGAAGTTAATGTTTTCGACATGAACTTGCAGTATTCTGAAAAGGATTTGGCAGAGAAAATACATAGTTTTCTTCCCGATATGGTAGGTTTTTTGATTATGACTTTTGGCTATAAAGATACTTATCGTCTGATTGAAGGAGTTAAAGAGCTGGAGCCGAATGTTAAAATTGCTGTTGGTGGACCACATATTTCTACTTTAAAAGAAAAGGTTTTACAGGAATGCTCCGCAATTGATTATGGCGTTTTGCTCGAAGGTGATAAAAGTTTTGTTAGGTTGTGTCTTAATGACGACGTAAAGAATATTCCGGGGATAGTTTATCGCGCGGAAGGTAAAATAAGAAAAAATGAGTTTAATGAATTTATTGAAAATCTAAATGAATTACCTTTTCCTAGATATGAAGCATTTGAACTTGAAAAGTACCCTGTTAAACAGATAGGCATTGTTACTTCAAGGGGGTGCCCGTATAAGTGCATATATTGTCCGGTAGTTTCTGCCATAGGTCGAAAATTTAGAGCTAGGAACGCTGACAATATTGCAGAAGAAATAGAATATTGGCACAGTAAAGGATACAGAGAAATTCTTATTTTGGACGACAATTTTACTTTAGTTCGTTCACGCGTGGAAGAATTATGTTGGTTGCTTATAAACAAAGATTTAAAAGACATTAGACTTAAATGTCCCAATGGTATAAGAGCTGATAAAACAGATTATGAACTTTTAAAGCTTATGCGAAAAGCCAGGTTTGATATGATCTCTTTTGGAGTGGAATCTGCCAGTAGTAAGGTTTTAAAAAATATAAATAAAGACGAGAATATTGATGTAATAGAAGAAGCTATAAAAAACGCGTGTAGTTTAGGGTTTGAAGTTAGCCTGTTTTTTATAATAGGTTCTCCGGGAGAAACCCCGGAAGATGTTCAAAAGTCTTTTTCTTTGGCATTAAAATATCCAGTTGCTGTCAGTAATTTTTATAATATTATTCCGTTTCCTGATACAGAACTTTTTGACTGGATTAGTAAAAATAAATATTTCTTGCGTCCATTGGAAGACATTATGAATAACGCGTCACATTTTATAAATGAGCCCTGTTTTTTTACGCCTGAAATGTCTTACGAAGAAAGAAAGCGCGCTTTTAAAAATGGTAAGAAAATTTCGAAAATTATACGAAAAAGGTTTATAGAAAAAAAACTAAAGGGTCCTGAAGTTTTAAAGAGATTGTTCAGCTGTATTTACACTATTGGGGTTGTGGAACAAGTTTTAACGACAAATAAATCTGTAATAAAACTGAAGGAAAAATTGAAACAAGCAGTTTGTTAACGAAGGAGCACAAATGGGAAGCCTTCTAAATGTAATAACGCCGCTTCATAAAAGGGCAAAAAGAGATTATGTCGCGAGGATGATAAAAGATAAAGTCGATTGTTCCCGAATTGCCCGCCAATATGGAAAAGATTATTGGGATGGTGACAGAAAATACGGGTATGGCGGGTATAAATATGACGGTAGATGGAGTGTTGTTGCACAAGGGTTAATTGATTTATATAAACTTCCAGTAAATGCAAAGATTTTAGATGTTGGGTGCGGGAAAGGGTTTCTTTTGTATGAATTAAAAAAACTTCTGCCCCGTGCGGAAATAA
>JAHIZQ010000309.1 GCA_018814505.1 Candidatus Omnitrophota bacterium | reverse complement strand
CTCCTCCTAAAAGCATAAGAAAAGAAACTATGAGGCTTATATTTAAAGCTTCACAAATATAAAAATTTTTTATACTATTGTTTTCATCACCAATATAAGGTTTTTCAACAATTTTGCCGAAATATTTTGACGTACCTCCAAGCCTCACGCCTAAAGCTCCGGCCATAGCCGCTTCAGATATCCCGCTATTAGGCGAAAGATGTTTTTGTCCGTCTCTTGTCATTATTTTAAAAGAAGATAAAAAATTGCGGTTATATAACCCGGAAGCAACCGTTATTAATACACCCGTAACACGCGCGGGGATATAGTTTAGACAGTCGTCTGACTTCGCTGAAAACCATCCGAAATTGCGATACTTTTCATTTTTATATCCCACCATAGAATCAAGAGTATTAACACTTTTATATACCATTGCCAGAACCGGTCCACCCAAAATCAAATAAAAAAAAGGCGCGACAATACCGTCATTAATACTTTCCGCCACACTCTCTATTACTGCTTTGACAATTCCCGCTTCTTCTAAATCCTGAGTATCGCGCCCAACAACTTTGGAAAGCATAAAACGCGCTTTTTTAATGGAACCGTTCTCAATTTCCGCTAAAACCGCTTTTGCTTTTACTCTTAAATCTTTTACTGCAAGCACGGTATACCCCAAATATACCCACACAAAACTTCCAAAGAAGGGATTTATTTCTTTTGAAAATTTTAAAATGCCATAAGTCAAAAAACCAGTTGCGCCTACCACTAACGCCCACAAAAATACCCCTTTGACACGTTCTCTTAAAAAACCGCTTTTTTTTCCCAAATGCTTCTCCAAAAACGTAATTAACCGCCCCATTAAACGCACAGGATGCGGCAGACATTCCGGATCACCAAAAATTAAATCAGCAATATAGCTATAAATTAATAAATCCATTGCATTTTAATAAACATTGTTACGAACAAAAGGAAAAATATCTCAGCCAACTCGCTACCGGCGCCAATTGTGTCTCCCGTCATGCCGCCTATTCTTTTTTTTACACGTTTCGTAAAAACCATTAACGGTAGAAGTGAAATCAAACAAGCGGCAAGACCTGTAATGCCTGTTAGAATAAGTACTAACGCGCAAAAAAATAAACTCGCAAACAAAAATTCTCTTTTATCCGCGTATCGCATAAAAGACTTTGCCTTACCTAGCTCCCTGACGTACTCAAACTTAAAACAGAGCGCGACCTGAACCCACCTCGCAAACGCTGTCATTATAATGATGCTTTTTAAAAAAATATGTGGTGGAATGTTTAGAAGTAGCACAAATTTTAGCAGAAAAAGGCACATAAGCCCTACCACTCCAATCGCGCCGATTCGGCTGTCCCGCATTATGCTTAAAACCTTTTCTTTAGGTTTTGTTCCATAAAAACCGTCACATGTATCAGCAAATCCGTCCAAGTGAAGCGCGCCTGTTAAAACACTAGAAACAATTATCATCATGCTGACAGCAATATCCCGTGATAAAAAACTAAACATCAGGTACACTACTCCAGACAAAAAACCTATTAGCGCGCCTGTCGCCGGAAAATACATTAGAGACTTCGCTAAACTCTGCCCAGTTATTTCACCTTTAATCTTTACAGGCAATATAGTTAAAAACTGTACCGCTAAAACAAAATGTTTCATAAAGTTATACCTCACGCCTTCACATTCTCTTTCGAAACCCCAGCAGAGTTAAAGGTTGACATTTCCGTTAAAATTTTGACTGCCGCGTCAACTATACCCATGGCTAAAACCGCGCCCGTTCCTTCACCAAGCCGTAAATTAAAATCCAAAAGAGGTTTTAATCCCAAATAATCAAGAACAGTTTTATGTCCCCTTTCTACTGAAGCATGCGCGCTGATCATGTAATCTTTTGTTTTAGGTTCTAATTTATAAGCAATAAGCGCCGCGGCGGAAGAAATAAAGCCGTCAACTACAACCGGCACTCTTCTTGAACATGCGGCTAAAATCATCCCTGCTAATCCCCCTATTTCAAAACCACCGACTTTTGCCAAAACATCTATCGCGTCATCAGCGAACGGCTTATTAGCATCAATAGCTCTCTTTATTATTTCTTTTTTAAGCTTCAGCTTGCTATCATCTATCCCCGTCCCCCTGCCGGTCATGCTTGTAATATCCGCACCGGTTATAACTACACTTATCGCGCTTGAAGCGGTGGTATTTGCAATACCCATATCCCCCATACCAGCTATATCTATGCAGGAGGATCTACTTTTATCCGAACAGTGTTTCTCTTCGAAAATCTCTATCCCATTTTCTAGAGATTTAATTGCTTCTTCTCTTGTCATCGCGGCAGTTCTAGACATATTTTTCGTGCCGTAATTCACCTTCTTTATAATTAAATTCGCCTGCTCTTTCAAATCACAGGCAACTCCTAAATCCGCAACAACTACTTTCGCGCCCACATGTTTTGCTAATACGTTAATTCCGGCTCCGCCTGCTAAAAAATTATAAACCATTTGAGTCGTAACTTCCTGAGGAAAAGCGCTTACGCCTTCTTTAGCTACACCATGATCCCCTGCCATGGTAAAAATAACCTTATTATTTAACTGCGGAGTCTCATTTTCGGTAATCCTTACCACCTGCTTTGCCAGTTCTTCCAAAATACCTAGGCTTCCTTTTGGTTTAGTAAGATTATCCAGCTTTTTTTGAGTTTTTTTATCCCAGGAGCTATCCACTTTTTCAATTCTGTCTATCGTATCTTGAAGTTTACGCATTTTCTCTCCTAATTATTAAATCGCGAACCACACCCAAACAACGTTTG
>JAHIZQ010000308.1 GCA_018814505.1 Candidatus Omnitrophota bacterium | reverse complement strand
TCCCCTTGAGGTTAAAGCCGGCATAAACCCGAAAAGTAAAAGTCTAAAATCATATGCTGATAAATTTTCTCCACCATGCCTTATCCGTACAACCTTATTAAATTTCAAACAAAATGGCGACATTCGCAACATACCTCTTTATGCAATATCCTTATTGCCTAAACTAATCCAATAGATATCTCCCATAAAAGCATCCTTTTTTTTTGCCACCGAAACCAACCAAAACTGTACTTTTGAAACATGGCAATACCTTAAGTACTATTGAGTAGTATTGTCTCACAAGTACTTGATTTTTATGGGGCATCAAAAAGAAAAAACCCCCACGTTTAGTAGAGGTTCATTCGGATTGGCTGGGATGCCTGGACTCGAACCAGAAACGGATGAACCAGAATCATCTGTGTTACCAATTACACCACATCCCAGTGTTTTTGTACTCTTATTGTAAAAATTATTATACTATAATATCCGTATTTTTAAAGAACTTTTCGCTCTATTAGAATATGCTCTTTTTTAAAACCAGAGCCTTCGACTGCCCCCCCCCACTCCCACGTTATAACAATCTGTCCAGGTGACCTAAAATTTATATGCAAAAAGATCTTTCGACTCGTTTGTCCGCTTCAGCGGACTCATTCGCTCAAGATGACAGGAAGGAGATTGTTTTGTTTCGGAGAACTGAACCATTACATAAATTATTTTTTTACAATTTTTTTCCAGGTATCACGAAGTGAAACTATGCGGTTAAATACGGGGTTGGACTCTTTTGAATCCCGAGAATCAAGACAAAAATATCCAAGGCGTTCAAATTGGTATCGAGCCTCAACTACAGCCTTCTTTAAACTTGGTTCTAAATAACATTCTGGTAATTTTTCCAAAGAATTGGGGTTTAGACCATCTATATACGCTTTGCCTTCTTCCGTATCGTTAGGGTCGCGTTTGGTGAAAAGATGGTCGTATAACCGCACTTCGGATTTTATCGCGTCTTTAGCTGAAACCCAATGTATGGTTCCTTTTACTTTACGCCCGTCCGGGGCGTCTCCGCCTTTAGTAGCAGGATCATGTGTACACCTTAGCTCGGTTATAGCGCCTGTTTTTTCGTCTTTAATTACATCCGTGCAGGTTATAAAATACGCGTATCTAAGCCGTACTTCTCGTCCGGGAGCAAGCCGGAAAAATTTTTTATGCGGGTTCTCCTGAAAATCGTCCTGTTCAATATATATCTCACGACTAAAAGGTACTTTTCTTGTCCCCATGGATTCATCTTCAGGGTTATTAATCGCAGACAGTTCTTCAGTTTGACCCTCGGGATAATTAGTAATCACTATTTTTAAAGGCCTGAGGACTGCCATAACGCGCATTGCTGTTTTATTAAGTTCGTTTCGGATGCTGTTTTCCAAGACAACGACGTCAACAATACTGTTAAACTTCGCGACACCTATATCTTTACAAAAATTTCTGATAGATTCCGCGGTATACCCTCTTCTTCTTAAGCCCGATATTGTCGGCATACGCGGGTCATCCCATCCGGAAACATACCTCTCTTTTACCAACTCTAAAAGTTTGCGTTTGCTTAAAACAGTATTGCTCAAATTTAACCGCGCGAATTCTATCTGTTGGGGATGATGTATTTCTAATTGGTCTAATATCCAGTCATATAGCGGACGATTGTTTTCAAACTCTAAAGTACATATGGAATGCGTAATACCTTCGATTGAATCGCTCAAACAATGCGCGAAATCATACATTGGATAAATGCACCATTCGTCTGCTGTTCTGTGATGCGTTTCTTTTCTGATGCGGTAAAGCGCGGGGTCACGCATTATTAAGTTAGGTGACGCCATATCAATTTTCGCTCGCAGAAAACGCGCCCCTTCGTTAAACTCGCCCGACTTCATGCGGTGAAATAAATCCAGGTTTTCTTCTAGTGAACGGTTCCTATAAGGACTTTCTTTACCGGGTTGGGTTAAAGTGCCTCGGTATTCTCTAACCTGGACAGCGGTTAAATCGCACACATACGCTTTGCCTTTTTTGATAAGTTCAACCGCATACTCATAAAGTTTATCAAAATAATCTGACGCGTAAAACTCACGTTTTCCCCAATCAAAACCAAGCCATTTTACGTCTTCTTTGATTGAATCTACGTATTCGGTTTCTTCTTTTTCAGGGTTGGTATCATCAAATCTTAAATTACAGAGCCCCTTGTATTCATGAGCAATTCCGAAATTTAGACAAATGGACTTCGCGTGGCCAATATGAAGATACCCGTTAGGTTCAGGAGGAAAACGCGTATGGACACGGTTTTGGTTTTTACCTTTTTTTAGATCTTTATCAATTATTTCTTTTATAAAATTAGTTTTGTTTATATGTTCCATAATGTTATTGAGCGCTATGTTAACAATAATTTGGTATGTACCGAGCAGGCACAGGGGCCTGTCCCTACATCAAAAGCAGGTCACGGTTAACCGGTTGCGGTTTTTCTTAAACGCTCTATTACTTTCTCTTTGCCTAAAAGCTCCATCATTTCAAAAAGGCCTGCCCCGCGAGTTTTTCCGCTTATTGCCATACGCGTAGGATGAATTATATCCGCAGGTTTAAAATTGTTTTCTTCGGCTAACGTACGACACAGAGATTCAATATTTTCATGACTGAATTCATCCAAGCGCTCTAACCTGTCCGCGAAAAGACTAATATTTTGTTTATTCGGTTCTTTATCCAAATATTTCCTTTTGCCTTTTTCGTCCATTACATATTCGTCTACAAAAAACTGATCCGTCAATTCTACAAATTCTTTCAAAGTTTTTATTCTTATTTTGTACATATCTATCAATTTTTCAATGTATTCATCTTTTTTTTCAGAAAAATCTATCCCTTCCGTTAAAAGCTGTTTTTTTATAAGCGGCAACAATTCTTTTGTATTTTTTTTCATTATATATTCACCGTTCATCCACCTAAGTTTCTGCGCGTCAAATCGTGACTGTACGTCTCTCATTTTTTCAAGTTCGAAAAGTTTAACAGCTTCTTCCATAGAAATTATTTCCCTATCCTCACCTGGCGACCAGCCAAGAAGTAAAAGATAATTCGTTAACGCTTCAGGCAAGAACCCTTCTTTTTTGTATTCTTCTACTGCTACTGCTCCGTGCCGCTTCGAAAGTTTAGCCCCGTCAGAACCCATCATAAGCGGCATATGCGCGAATTTCGGAAGTTCTACCCCTAATGCTTCATATAACAAAATTTGTTTCGGTGTGTTTGAAATATGGTCGTCTCCGCGAATTATATGCGTTATTTTCAAATACGCGTCATCAACCACACAGCAATAATTGTATGCCGGAGACCCGTCAGACTTAATCATTACCTGGTCTTTTATTTCATCTGTATTAAACACTATTTTTCCGTGAATAATGTCATTTACTTCTATTTCTCGGCCTTTTTCGACTTTAAATATAATCGCGTCGCCTTCGGTGTATGCTTTTCCCTGTCTTAAAAGACTTTTCGCGGTTTCCCGATAAACGTCAAAGCGACTACTCTGATATACAGGCTCCGCGTCCCAATCAAGACCCATCCATTTCATGTCCTCAAGTATTTCTTCAAGAAACTTTTTGTCAGACCTTGCCTGATCAGTGTCTTCTATACGAAGTAAAAATTTACCGCCAGTATGCCGCGCGTAAAGCCAATTTAAAAGCGCGGTTCGAGCGCTTCCAATATGTAAAAACCCAGTAGGGCTGGGCGCAAAACGTACTACTGTCATCAAACTCCCCTTTTTCTAATTTTAAACCATCCACCATTCACTATCCACTGATCCCCACTCAACCGCCCCCGATTTCCATTCCTTTTTCTAACGCTTTTATATTTACATCTATAAGGCTTTCTCTGCCAGCGGCCATATCTTTAATAACGCTTATCAAAGTGTTTTTATCAAAAATGTTTTTTTTGGCAATAAAAACACCTGCCGAAATCATATTAGCAACGCGTATATTGCCCAGATTAACTGCCTCCGCAGTTAAGTCCGCGCTAACAACTTCAATGTCTTTACGCGTTGTCTTGCGTTTAGCTAACGATGTATTTACAATTAGAAGTCCCTTATTTACTAAACTGTTTTCAAATTTGTCCAAAGAAGGTTCATTCATTACAATAAGTGTTGTTGCTTTTTTAACCACAGGGCTTGCTATAGCGGTTTCACTTACGCGAACCATAGAATAAGCTGTGCCTCCGCGCACTTCCGCCCCATACGCGGGTAGCCATGTAACAAAAAATCCTTTTTCCATAGCCGCGTTAGCAAGAACTTTACCCAAAACCATTATGCCTTGCCCGCCAAACCCCGCGCAGATTATTGATTCATTGATCTTGTCTATTCTCTGTTGTGTCTTATTCATAATTTTTATTCTGCTTCAAGTTGCACGTTAGCAAAAAATTTTTGGCCGTTTTCTACAAACCATTAACCAGCTAACTCTTTTACTACCCCCAATGGATATTCTTTTACAACTTCTTTTTCTATGCGTTCCATAGCTTTTACTGGGCTAAGCCCCCAATAAGTAGGACAGGGTGAAATAACTTCTACCATCGAAAACCCTTTTTTATCAAGTTGCGATTGAAAAGCTTTTTTTATCGCTTTTTTTGTTTGTAGAATTTCTTTAATTGAATATAGTGACGTTCTTTCAAGATATACCACGCCGGGAAGAATTGCCATCATCTCTAAAATTTTAAGAGGAAATCCTTCTTTTTCAGCTCTTCGCGTAAACTGCGACGTTGCCGTTGTTTGCCCTAAAAGAGTTGTCGGCGCCATCTGCCCACCGGTCATACCGTAAACACCATTATTTACAAAAATAACTGAAAAGTTTTCTCCACGATTACCGGCATGTATAATTTCAGCTGTACCTATAGCGGCAAGGTCGCCGTCTCCTTGATACGTAAACACTAACCTGTCTGGCAACACTCTCTTAACGGCAGTCGCGACTGCCGGAGTGCGGCCATGCGCCGCTTCCATAGTATCAAAATCCCAGTAATCATATGCTAACACAGCGCAACCAACAGGCGCTATGGCAACCGTGTTTTCACGCACATCCAGTTCATCTATAACTTCACAAATCAAGCGGTGTATAATCCCATGCCCGCATCCGGAACAGTAATGCGTTGTTACGTCTTTCATTGATTTTGGTTTTGTAAATTTTTTATTCATAATGTTAAAGTCTATATTTAATTGTTACACGCTATCGCCTGTACAACCCCCGGGGATGCCTTCGGCAACCCTAATATACAAATTTATTACGAGAGGACACAAGGGTCTCCCCTACGACATTCACCAACTAACCGATTAACTTCTTTTACAATTTCTTCTTCACTCGGAATACCACCACCCATTCGTCCTAAAAATTTTATTCGCTCGTCATCCTGAATCGCAAGCCGGACATCTTCAACCATTTGCCCCGCGCTCATTTCTACAACAAGAATCTGCGTGTTCTTTTTTGCCGTACTTTTTATCTCTTCAGATGGAAACGGCCATAATGTAATAGGCCTAAACGCTCCCGCTTTTATTCCGTTTTGCCGTAATTTATCAACGCATGAGCAGGCTATCCGATATATTGTTCCGTATGATACAATTATAATGTCCGCGCCCGCCGCTTTATAAGTTTCTGATCGTTTTTCGTTATTCGTTATGTTCCGGTATTTTTCCTGTAAAGCCTCATTGTGCTGTTCTAAACTGTCACCCTTAAGGAATAAACTCTTAATACTTCCTCCTGGGCGAGCTTTTGCGCCGGTCATTACCCAGGGTTTTTCAACAATACCGGACGGTTGAATGTCCTCGTCAAATTCCAAAGGTTCCATCATTTGCCCCAACATACCGTCAGCAAGAATCATTACCGGAATTCTATATTTATCCGCTAACGCGAAAGACTCGTAGGTAAAATCGAACATTTCCTGAATAGTAGCAGGCGCCAAAACTATTAACCTATAATCTCCATGCCCTCCACCTTTAACTGCTTGAAAATAATCGCTTTGTGAAGGCGCGATGTTCCCTAATCCGGGCCCCCCGCGCATCACATTAACAATAACTGCGGGAAGCTCACATGCCGCTAGATACGATATGCCTTCCTGTTTTAAACTTATACCGGGGCTCGAAGAACTTGTCATAGCACGCACGCCTGCCGCTGCCGCTCCGAAAACCATGTTAATCGCAGAAAGTTCACTTTCGGACTGAATAAAAATACCGTTTACTTCTTCCATGCGGCGCGACATGTACGCGATAAGCTCGTTTTGAGGCGTTATGGGATACCCCGCGTAAAACCGGCACCCGGCTCTTATCGCGCCTTCACCACAAGCTTCGTTTCCTGTAGATAAGTATCGTTTTTTCATTATTTATTTTCTTCTATTTCTATCGCGCAGTCAGGACACATTATAGCGCACAAAGCGCACCCCGTGCACTCATCCGCGTGTTTTATAACAATAAATTGCGCGCCACGTTTATTAAGATCTTTTGATCTTTCCAAAACATTTTGTTTAGGACATACTTTAAGGCAAAGTAGACATCCTTTACATTTTTCTTTATCTATTTTTATCTGTGTAGTTTTCTTATTCATATCCGTTTATTGTGTTAATTCACATTCGATTGTTTGCGCGGCTTCATCCGGAGTAAGATGATATTTCCGAAGGAGCTCTTCTCTCGCGCCATGTTCAATAAATTCATCCGGCAAACCTAAACATTTAACTTTTACATTAACAAGGTTTTCTCTTTGAAAAAATTCAAGAACAGCGCTGGCAAACCCTCCGGCAGAAACGCATTCTTCTAAAATAAAAATTTTACATCCGTATAAAGCAATCTCCTCCAAAAGCTCTGTATCCAAAGGTTTTATAAATCGCGCATTGACAACTTTAACTTCGATTTTCTTTTTTGATAAGATCTCGGCTGTCCGTAAAGCTGTATTTGTCATGCTCCCAAGCGCCAAAATAACCGCGTTTTTCCCTTCCCTTAAAACTTCTGCTCGGCCAACCGTAACCGGAACGCATGACGAATCCGCTACAATCCTCTCCCCGGACGCACGCGGATACCTTATAACAACGGGTTTCCCCCATTCAACCGCTTTCTCCAGCATTTCCTTAAGTTCAGTACCGTCTTTCGGTGCCATAACAATAAACCCCGGCAGACTTCTGGTATAGGAAACGTCAAAAACCCCATGATGTGTAGGCCCATCTTTCCCAACTAATCCCGCTCTATCCACACAAAAAATTACAGGCAATTTTTGAAGCGCGACATCATGAATAAGCTGGTCATATGCCCGTTGTAAAAATGTTGAATATACGGCAACCACGGGAATTAACCCGGCTTTTGCCAAGCCTGCGGCAAAAGTTACCGCGTGAGGTTCGGTTATTCCCACATCAAAAAATCTATCCGGAAATTCTGTAGCAAACTCTTGAAGCCCGGTTCCATCAGGCATAGCCGCCGTTATTGTTACAATGTTTTTATTTTTTAAACCGAGTTCCAAAATCTTTTCAGAAAAATAACTTGTAAAACATTTTTCGGGCACTTGTTCTTTTATAACATTCCCAGTAGCCATATCAAAAGCTTCTATCCCGTGAAACTTTGTAGGACTTTCTTCGGCAAACTTGTAACCTCTCCCCTTTTGTGTTATCGCATGAATAAATACGGGTTCTTTCATTGCCTGTACACGTCTTATCATCGATATTAGCTCTTCTAAATCGTGTCCATCCACCGGTCCGAAATACCGAAAACCTAATTCTTCGAAGATAATACCAGGCACCAGCAAGTTTTTTAGTCCATCCTGAACTTTTTTAACCGTTTTGTACGCTACAGGACCTACTTTTGGTATATTTTTAAGAATTCTTTCCGCTTCGTTTTTTACCCTGTTGTAAAGCGGGTTTGTTATAACTCTGTTAAGATACCGGCTCATAGCGCCTACGTGTTTTGATATATAATGTTCATTATCGTTTAACACTACTATTAGGTTTTTACGCGCGTGGCCGGCATGGTTCATTCCCTCAAAAGCAAGACCCGTCGACAATGAAGCATCGCCTATAATAGCAACTACTTTATTATTTTCGCCCTTTAAATCTCTTGCCACGGCTAGCCCTAACGCCGCTGAGATTGAAGTCGAACTGTGTCCGCACGTAAAAGGATCGTGTTCACTTTCATCCACTTTGGGAAATCCACTTAACCCGCCCATTTCTCTCAGAGTATCAAACGCTTTAAACCTGCCTGTCAATAGTTTATGGGCGTAGCTTTGATGGCCTACATCCCAAACAATTTTATCTTTGGGGCTTTCCATGCAATAATGGACGGCTATGGCAATTTCTACAGCGCCCAGACTCGCGGCCAAGTGTCCGCCTTTAATTGAAGTAACTTCAATTATTTTCTGCCGAATCTCCCCTGAAAGCTGTTTTAACTGGTCTATATCCAGAGTTTTCAAATCCTTCGGCGACTTTATATTAAGTAATAATTTTTCCATTCTTCTCTGCTATTTATCTTTTTCCTCGTTGAAGCTTTCTTTTTCAAAAGTTCCATTTTCATTTTTAACAATTTTTTCAATCTTCCCTTTTGCTTCATTAAGTTTTTCTCTACAAATACGCACAAGCTTAATCCCGTCTTCATATTGTTTGAGTAGCGTCTCTAATGGAAGGTTTCCAGTTTCCAGTTTTCCCACGATTTGTTCGAGGTTTTCCATTGCTTTTTCAAAACTTATATCTTTCATTATTCGCTCCCATATGAAATTATTTTAAATTTTTTATGTTCTGCGTACTTCTATCTTTTCCACTTTACTCGAAACCATACCATCAATAAATTTAGTGCGCAGCATTTCCCCTTTTTCGAAAGACTTTACGCTTATAGCAATATGTTTGTCTTTATACGCGATGCTATACCCTCGTTCCAAAACAGATAACGGGCTTAACGCGTTCAGCTTGCCTGTCATGGCTCTAAAAGAGGCCTCTTTTAATTCTACCACATGGTTTATCTGAGCTGACTGATTCTTTTCAAAGTCATCTATTTCCTGTTCTTTTTGCATAAGAACATTAATCGGGTCCCGCAAAACATACCTTGAATTTAACCGTTCTATTTCTTTTTCAAAAGCTTTCAGCTGTATACCCGTAAAAGAAATAAGTTTTGCCTTGTATCCGTCAATCGCGCGTTCGAGATCTTCCTTTGAAGGAAATACCAGTTCTGCCGCGGCTGATGGTGTCGGCGCGCGTAAATCCGCCGTAAAATCAGATATTGTATAATCAACTTCATGCCCCACCGCGCTTACAACAGGTATTTTTGAAGCATATATGGCTCTAGCGACTATTTCTTCATTAAAGGGCCACAAGTCTTCAAGACTTCCGCCGCCTCGACTGACAATTATTACATCAACGGGGCATTCTTTT
>JAHIZQ010000036.1 GCA_018814505.1 Candidatus Omnitrophota bacterium | reverse complement strand
TAAGGGAATTTAATGTCTGTTGAAAACTATAAACGGACACTGTGGTTTGTGGATAAAAAGTTAAAGATATAACTCAACATAAAAGAGACGACTTGCGAGGAAAAAATGGCAAAGAAAAAAGGAGCGACGGAAATAATAACTTTGCAGTGTGAAACCTGTAAACATCGTAATTACACTACGAAAAAGAATAAGAGGAACAACCCGGATCGTTTGGAGCGAGCGAAGTATTGCAGATTCGACCGAAAGCATACTGCGCACAAAGAAGTTAAATAGGAGAGTAGCTCAATTGGCAGAGCACCGGTCTCCAAAACCGGGGGTTGCAGGTTCGAGGCCTGTCTCTCCTGCCAGGAGAAAAAGTGTGATCCAAATATATGTTGTGTTTGATTTAATATGAAATTTTAAATGCGGGTGGATATGGTGAAAATTGGAAAGTTTATAAGTCAGGTTAAAACAGAGATGCAGAAAGTTGCCTGGCCGTCTAGGCCGGAACTTATCGGTTCAACTGTAATTGTGCTGGTATCAACACTCTTACTGTCTCTTTATATAGGTGTATGCGACATGTTTTTTTCACGTTTCGTAAATTTATTAGTAAGCGGGGTTTTTAAATGACAAAATGGTATGTAGTACATACGGCAACCGGAAGAGAATACACGGTCAAGAAATCGCTTGAAAGACAACTTGCGGATGACCCTAAAAAAAGGAAACTTGTAGCGCGTGTACTGATACCAACTGAAAAGGTTTCGGAAATCAGAGAGGGAGAAAAACGCATCTCTGAGAGAAAATTTTTTCCGGGATATATTTTGATTGAAATGGAACTCAATGATGAAAGCTGGTACCTGATTAAAAACACGCCTGGTGTTGCCGGTTTTGTCGGTACGAAAACCAGGCCGGTTTCTTTGGCGGAAGAAGAAGTTGAGGAAATATTAAAACAAACGAAAGAAGCCAAGGAAAAACCGGTGCCGAAAATAATGTTTAAACAGGGACAGGCTGTTCGGGTTAAGGAAGGACCTTTTAAGAATTTTTCAGGAACGATTGAGGATTCTAATGTAGAAAAAGGTAAAATCAAAGTGATGATTTCAATTTTTGGTAGACCGACCCCGGTAGAATTAGAAGCCTGGCAGATTGAAAAACTTTAAGCGAGTTGGTTTTTACGGTATGAGAGGAAAGTTCTTACAAGAAAGATAACACTGAAGGATTATTATCATGGCGAAAAAAGTAAAAGTTAAAATAAAATTACACTGTATGGGCGGTCAGGCAACTCCAGCTCCGCCTGTTGGACCGGCATTAGGACAACACGGTGTTCCAATAATGGATTTTTGTAAACAATTTAACGACAGGACAAAGGATAGGCAGGGACTAGTTCTGCCTGTTGTCATCAGTTTGTATGAAGACAGAACTTTTTCTTTTATAACTAAGAGCCCTCCGGCAAGTGTTCTTTTGAAAAGAGCGGCTGGAATTGCTAAAGCGAGTGCTAACCCAAAAGCTGAAAAAGTTGGAAAAGTGACAATAGAACAGGTTAAAGAAATAGCCAAAGAGAAAATGGAAGATCTTAACGCTGTTGATATGGACGGAGCGATTGAAGTCATCAAGGGTTCGGCTAGAAGTATGGGTATTGAAGTAGTAAATGGTGAATAGTCGTAACAGGTAAGCTTGCTACCTATATATACAACTCAATAAAGGTGGATTAAATGGTTAGATTGAATAAACGACAAAAAGCGATCAAAGAACTGGTTGAAAATAAAAAAGAGTATCAATTGGTGTCAGCGGTTGAGATATTAAAGAAAAGCCCCCAGACAAAGTTTGACCAGACCGTTGAGGTTGCAATGGCGTTAAAAATTGAGCAGTCGTCAAATCCCATAAGGGGTACGGTTAGTCTACCTCATGGAACCGGGAAGAGAAGCAAGATTGCGGTTTTCTGTAAAGGGGATTTTGAAAAAGAAGCTAAATCTGCTGGAGCCGATTATGTTGGTTCTGATGATTTAATAAAAAAGGTTGCGGATGGATGGGTAGATTTTGATGTTGCAGTAACAACTCCGGATATGATGAGAGAGCTAGCGAAACTGGGGAAGATACTCGGGCCTCGAGGACTCATGCCAAATCCTAAATCAGGTACGGTAACAACGGCGATAGCGAAAACAGTTAAGGAACTGCAGGCCGGAAAAATTGAATATCGAATGGATAAACAGTCGGGGGTTAAGGGGCCGGTGGGAAAGCTCTCATTCAGTAGTGACGCTTTGGTCGATAACATAACTTCGTTTATTAAGGCGGTAATGAAGAGCAACATAAAGTTGCAGAAGATACAAAATGTTAAGTCAATCGCGATAAGTTCAAGTATGGGGCCAGGGATTAGGTTGGATAAAAATCAGTTCAGGCAAAGTTAAACGGGGTAACGTTTTATAGTAGGGCACGCTTAAACGTGCCCTACTACATTAATACATAACGAAAAAGGTATAGCTATGGCACAAAAATATGGGAAAAAAGTAAAAGAAATAATGGTCGATGAAATGAAAAATGTTTTTACCGAGAATGCAGGTTTTGTATTCTCCCAGGTAGAAAAAATCAAGTCGTCCGAAATAGATAAATTTCGCAAAAAAATGAGACAGTCAGGGTCAAGATATATGATAGTTAAAAATCGGATAGCTGATTTAGCTTTGAAAGAAGCCGGCATTACAGAACTTTGTGACACGGTGAACGGAAAACATATTTGGGGGGTTGGAGTTATAAAAAAAGATCCCGTGAATGTCGCGAAAATAATGGTCGAATTTTCAAAAGAAAATAGTGGATTCAAAATTTCGAATGGATATTTAGAAGGTCGCATGCTAGAAGCTGTTAAAATAAAAGAGCTTTCAGAGTTACCAAGCCGGGAACAGTTGATTGCAATGGTGCTTGGCACTATGAACGCTCCTATTACAAATTTTGTAGGTGTGTTAGCGGCAGTGATAAAAAGTTTACTATATGCTTTAAAAGCGGTAAAGGAAAAAAAACAAGAACAATCCACGTAAGTTGCAGGTTGTAGATTTTTCTGCTTTTTGCGGGGGGAAATCTATAACTTAGAACCGAGGAAAAGAGGAGGAACTAAAATGGCAGAGGAAAAGAAAAATCAGGTAAAAGCGGAAGAAGAGCAGGCTGAAGCTACTGCTATCGAAGAAAAGACGACTGCAAAAGTTGAAACAGCCGTGAAAGAAAAGCCGAAGGTACAGCTTTCGGAAAAAATGGAAAGTATGATGAACTCAATAGGCGAGATGAGTGTTATTGAACTTTCTGATTTAGTGAAGGCGCTCGAAAATAAGTTTGGCGTGAGCGCGGCGGCTCCGGTGGCGGCAGTAGCGGCTGTTGGTGGTGCGGCAGGTGCGGTAGAAGAAGAAAAAAGCGTTTTCACAGTAGTTCTTGCGGAAATCGGGCCTAAAAAAATCAATGTTATTAAAGAGATCAGAGCTTTGACAAATCTTGGATTAAAAGAGGCAAAAGATCTTGTTGAAGCGGCGCCTAAGGAAGTTAGAGAAGGGCTGACGAAAGAAGAAGCTGAAAAAATGAAGAAACAGCTTGAAGAAGTTGGTGCCAAGGTCGAGTTGAAATAACATTTTAACTTGCAAAGATACAACGAGGATATGCGCTATTAATGGCAAGTGGTGACATATAAAATAAAGGGATGTGATGAATAATGGCTGTTAAAGTCAAACGGAAAAGTTACGCAAGATTGAAGGATATTTTTAATATACCCAATCTGATTGAGATCCAAGTAGACTCGTACGCAGAATTCTTACAGCG
>JAHIZQ010000035.1 GCA_018814505.1 Candidatus Omnitrophota bacterium | reverse complement strand
CGGACAAAATCGTCTTGTTTTTTTAAAATTTCCATCCTCGCGTTCAGGCTTATTGTTTTTTTTAAGGCTTCTATGCCGTAATCTACCCATAACGGAGTTGTGTTAAAATCATATTCCTTTTCTTTAAAAACCGCTTTTTCAAAAACAGGAATATCAATTCCAGCGATGTTGCCCACTATAGTTTCAATTGTATCCAGCTTAACCAAAGTTTCTATCTCCACTTTTTCATTAAAGACATCCACCCATTCGTACGTTTTAGCTTTTACATACGCTTTTTCTTTTTTCACCTCTTCCATTTCCCTGTGTATTTTTAATAGCTCCATTTGAAGCTGTTGTTTTTTTAGTAAAAGCGTGGGCAAATACTGATTAAACCGTTTCAGCGCGTCTTTTTGTTTTTTCAATTCATTTTTTGTAAGTCTTATTTTTTGTGCCATATTTACCTATAGTAAATGTTGCAAAATATACCCTCCGGATAAATTTGCGTTTATGTTTCAGTTATAACAACTTCTATTGTTGCGGCCAAAATTCTTCTATTAGTTCTGTCCGCAAATTTGTCTCTTCGGGTTTAAAACAATCTGCCAATATTTTCCATCCGTTATCAAGCGCTTTTTCCAAAGAAATGTTTACTTTTAGATTCATCATTTCATCTTCAAAAAGCGAACCGTATTTCAAAAGTTTTTTGTCCCATTCACTCATCCTAAACCCCATAGACCTTTTTTCTTCGGTCTCTCCATACTGGGCATAAAGTTGTATCATTACATCCATAATAGACCTGTGGTCTTTTCGGGTATCTTTGTTAACTTGCTGTTTTAATCTGCTTAAAGAACCAAAAGGCTCTATTCTCGCGTTCCGTAAATAAAACTGGCCTTCCGTAATATATCCCGTATTATCGGGAACCGGGTGCGTAACATCGTCTCCCGGCATAGTTGTAACTGCCAAAATCGTTATTGACCCTGCGCCTTCAAAATCAACTGCTTTTTCATATCGAGCCGCGAGCTGGCTGTATAAGTCTCCCGGATAACCTCTATTGGAAGGAACCTGTTCCATTGTAATTGCTATTTCTTTTAACGCGTCCGCGAAATTAGTCATGTCTGAGAGAAGAACAAGTACTTTTTTGTTTTCCAAAGCAAACTTTTCCGCAACAGCAAGCGCCAAATCCGGAACCATTAGCCCTTCAACCGTAGGGTCTGCCGCGGTATGAATAAAAAATATTGTCCGGCTTAAAGCACCTCCTTCTTCCAATGTATCCCTGAAATACATATACTGGTCATATTTCAAACCAATGCCTCCCAGTATAATAATATCAACTTCCGCCTGCAAAGCAATTCTTGCTAAAAGCTCATTGTACGGCTCCCCTGAAACTGAGAATATGGGAAGTTTTTGCGATTCTACCAAAGAATTAAAAATGTCTATCATTGGGATATTGGTTCTAACCATTCGTTTGGGAATAACTCTTTTCGCGGGATTCGCGGAAGGCCCTGCTATCTCTATCATACTTTCCGTAATCGAAGGCCCCTTATCTCTAGGGTTGCCACTACCATTAAATATTCTCCCCAAAATGTTTTGCGAAAACCCAACTTGCATCGAGTGTCCTAAAAACTGCACTTCATCTCCCGTTGAAATCCCTCTTGCCCCGGCAAAAACCTGGAGATAGACCAATTCCCCATCTAGCCTTATCACCTGCGCCAAGGAAATTCCTCTTGAAGTCGAAATTTTGGCAAGTTCGTCATATGCTACGCCGTCGGCTCTAACGGTAACGACATTGCCTGCTATATTCAATATCTTAGTGCATACCTTTCTCATGCCTTTGATCCTTTCATTGAATCATTCGGTTTTACTTCTTTGTAAATACAACCCCCGCCTCAAAAATTGCCGGGTTTACCTTTCATCGTTTTTGTTTTGTTCGGCTTGCCCCACTAAACCGTCTATTTCTTGTTCCTGTTTTTTAAACTCTTTTGACTGCCATTCTTTATAGTTCCAGTCAATATATTTATGTCTCAAGTTATAAAAAAACTGCCTCGCGTCTGCTTTATCTTTAAATAAAATTTCTTTTTTTAAAATATCTGCCGTCTTTTTAAACACATATTCCTGCCGGTCCGCGGGTGTTGCCGCGTCTACCTTATCAAATCCGTTTTGCTGAAGGTATACATTATCAAAAAAATCACTCTTTAAAAATATTACAAAGTCTTCCAAAGAAGTCCCTTCCTCCCCGACCACTTTCATCATTTGACTGACGGCATCGCCTTTTGTTAAAAAAGCTTTTACTTTTTGAACCTGTTCCGCGGAAAGTATCCCGCGGTACTTACTCCAGCTTTCTAAGGGGTCTACTGACGGATACTTTCGGGCTTCCGCCCTCTCCCGCGAAAGTCCATGAAACGCGCCGACAACTTTCAATGTCCCTTGCGTAACAGGTTCTTCAAAATTCCCGCCCGCCGGGCTCACTGTTCCACCTATTGTAAGACTTCCAATTTGGCCATTATGAAGCTTTACGACCCCTGCTCTTTCGTAAAAACTCGCTATGCGCGATTCAAGATACGCGGGATAAGCTTCTTCTCCTGGGATTTCTTCAAGTCTGCCGGATATTTCTCGCATCGCCTGTGCCCACCTTGACGTTGAATCCGCTAAAAGTAAAACATCTAACCCCATTTGCCGGTAATATTCAGCTAACGTCGCGGCCGTATATACAGAAGATTCTCTTGCGGCAACAGGCATAGAAGACGTGTTGCATATTATTATCGTTCGTTCCATCAAAGATTTCCCCGTTCTGGGATCTGTCAGTTTAGGGAATTCTTTCAACGTTTCAACAACTTCCCCCGCTCTTTCTCCGCAAGCGGCTATAATTACAATGTCTACTTCCGCGTAACGACTGGTTATCTGCTGAAGCACTGTTTTTCCCGCGCCAAAAGGCCCCGGAATGCAATACGTCCCACCTTTAGCAATCGGGAAAAGCGTATCAATAACCCTGATTTTCGTAACCATGGGATCTTTCGGCTGTAACTTTTCCGCGTAAGCATCTATTGGAATTTTTACAGGCCAATTAAACATCATTGTTATTTTTTGCTCATTACCTTGCGCGTCCTTAATAACCGCTATCTCATCCTCAATTGAATATGTACCTTTTTTTGCTATTCTTTCAATTGTATATTCTTCTTTTAATCCGAACGGCACCATTATTTTGTGTTCAAAAATACCTTCCGGCACCATTCCTAAAATAGTACCACCAGTTACCTTCTCTCCTTTTTGCGCTATTGAGGTAAATTCCCATTTTTGTTCCGCGTTTAAAGCGTCAATTTCTACCCCCACGGGTAAAAAAAGACCAAATTCTTCAGCCAACGCAAGCAGAGGATTTTGCAATCCGTCATAGATCTGAGATAATAACCCCGGCCCCAATTGAACGGAAAGCATTTCCCCTGAAAACTCTACTGCATCCCCAACTTTAATCCCTTTTGTATATTCAAATACCTGTAAAAATGCGTTATTTCCGGTAATTTTTATAACCTCTGCTTTATATCGTTTTCCCTGGCTCAAGACATATGCCACTTCGTTTTGTATAATGTCTTCGAGAAAAGACACCTTTATCATATTTCCGTTAACGCTCTCTATTTTACCCAATTGCTCTTTCATGGTTTACCTCGCATAGGTTATAAAAAAATTTTTCGCCTTCATCCTTATTAAAAATCGCTATCCTGTTTAAAATTTGAAGTTTCAAAAAATACAGAATAAGCCAATTCATATCAAAAAAATATTTACTGCTTTCACCTTCTAAAAAATCCCATCTTATTCTTTCGAATTTCATCTCTACAAGAAGCGGCGTAGCCTGGTTAATCACTGTCTGGATTTTTTCAGGCACTTTAAAACTCGCACCTGTCTTCTTTGCCTCTCTCGCCTTCGCTATTATTCTTCGCGCATCTTCATCAAATACTTTCCATTTCCGGATTAACGGCGTCTCGCGTCTCACAATCTCCTGCCCGAACACATCCACATCCACGGTCAACAGATTCCTCATGTGTCCCGGAGAAAGCCATTTTTCACATTCTGAAATAAATTCCGTTTTGTTTATTGGAGGTTTCTCTTCAAATTTAAGATATGGAAGTG
>JAHIZQ010000307.1 GCA_018814505.1 Candidatus Omnitrophota bacterium | reverse complement strand
GGTAAAGAATTTTTTGAAAATTTTTTGACAAAGATTAAAAGCGATATAAAGCTTAAAAATATACCGATAATTGTTTACTCTTACTCGGAATTCACAATAGACGAAACTCGATGGCCGGCGCTTGGTGTAAATATGTTTTTGGATCATCCTGATGATTATGGCGCGTTTGTGGAAGCGGTTAAGGAAGCTCAGTTAAAAGAAAAAGATGAAACTTAAACTTAATAGATAACTTCCTTTTATAAAAGATGACAACACGAAAAGCTGTTTTAAAAAAAACAGCATAATTCTAGTCTTTCAGCGTTTCAGAAAAAGGTTCTAAGAGTTGTTCTAGGTATCCCCAAAGGGCAAGTAAGGTCTTATGGATTTATAGCAGAAAAGGTAGGTTTGTCTAAAGCGGCAAGAGCTGTTGGACGAGTTCTTCGTGGTAATCTGTATATCCCGTATGTGCCGTGCCATAGGGGTATTTTTTTAGATGGGTCAATAAGTGGATATTCCGCGAAAGGTGGAATTAAGGCAAAAATACGTATGCTTGAAAAAGAAGGGGTGCGGATCAGTAGCGTGTGGCTGTTAGATAATAAATGTTGGTAACATATAAACGTTTGCTGTTAAGTGACTGCGAAGAGGTTTTAATGGAGGAAATATGAAATTGGTGGACACTCACTGCCATCTTAATTTTTCGGATTATGATAAAGATTTGCCGGAAGTATTGACCCGGGCCAAAACCGCGGGCCTGGTCAGAATTATAGTTCCGGGGACGGATATAAAAAGCAGTATAAAGGCCGTTGAATTAGCTAAAAAGAATAAAATGATATTTGCCGCTGTGGGAGTACATCCTCATGAAGCTGATGATGCGGGCGTTTTAGACGTGGAAAAATTGAGGGATATTGCTGTTGGGAGTGACAAGGTAATCGCAATAGGCGAAATTGGTTTAGACAAATATAAAAATTATTCAAAAATAGAGAATCAGCAAAAACTTTTTAGTGAGTGTTTACGTCTAGCGCGAACACTTGATCTGCCCGTTATTATTCACAATAGACGAGCCGGGAAAGAAATGTTAGATATTTTAAAAAAATTTAAAAATACTGGAATAAAAGGTGTTTTTCATTGTTTTTCAGAGGACATATCTTTTTTGAACGCAATACTTGAATTAGGTATGTATGTTTCTTTTGCGGGTAATATTACTTTTAAAAACGCTTTTGATTCGCGTAAGACGGCACAAGCCGTGCCTTTGGAGAAACTTCTTTTAGAAACGGATTCGCCTTTTATTACGCCGGAGCCTTACAGAGGCAAACGCAATGAACCGGCATATGTTAAAAACCTTTTAGATGTTTACGCAAAAATGTATAAATTGTCGGTAGAAGATGTAGCTAGGGTTACGACTCATAACGCGAATAAATTATTTAATCTTGGAATTAAAGAAAAAGGCGTGATAGCTTACGCTATACGGGATTCTTTGTATCTGAACATTACGAACAGGTGTACCAATAGATGTGGGTTTTGCACGAGGCAATATTCAAATTTTGTAAAGGGACATAAACTTTCTCTTGGTTCAGAGCCTTTGGCCGGAGAAATAATCCAAAAACTAAAAAAGGTTTCAAAATATAAGGAAATAGTATTTTGCGGTTTTGGAGAAGCTACTCTTAGGTTAAATACGGTTATAAAAATAGCGGCATACGTAAAAAGGCAAGGAGGTAAAGTTCGATTAACAACGAATGGACAGGGGAATCTCATTGCTGGATATAGTATAGCGCCAAAACTTAAGGGTATTGTTGACGCGGTGTCGGTAAGCCTGAATGAGGCAGAAGCGGATATGTATAGCCGGTTATGTTGTCCAAGTTTTGGCAAAAAAGCATATAGCGCGATAATGGACTTTATTAAAGAATGTGTCGAGCAGTCGATTAAAGTTGAAGTAACTTGTCTTGATATGATAGGGGGTGAAGCTGTTTCCGCCTGTCGGAAGATGGCAAAAGATTTAGGGGCAGAATTTAGGATGAGGCATTTAGATGTAGTTGGTTAGTTGGCGGAGGAGAGAAGAGTAAATTATTAAAACAGGGAATGTGAAGATACAGTAGGGGTGGGCTCTTGTGTCCTACCGTAATGGTGAATATCCGGCGATGAAAATATTTAAAATTGTTAAAAACAATAAGCTTTATACTGTACTTTTTCTCTTTGTTTTATTGATAAATATTCTGGTTTTCACTGATTGGATAATGGAAAAATTTTCACCAAGCAAAAAACCGGAAGTTACTCTGACGCAATGTGAAGCTAGTTCCCATAAAGACGATATAAAAGCGAGCCAGGACAAATTAAGTGTTGTAGCAAAACAAAACCCGTTGTTGTATTTTTTTCTAGCGATGTTTAATTTTACGTTGCTATTTATGCTGTTGATTGGTTTGAGTTTCGATTTATATTTTTTACGGCAATGGATAAAAAAGAAAAAAATTGATATATGTATTCTTCCCCAAAAGGAATCTGTCTGGAGCATTAGTGACGTTGTGCGAGTTATTCTGATAAACATGTCTTTTGGATATACGTTTTTGATTATACAGGGCACGTTATCAAAAGTTTTTCCTGTAGTTGGTAATGAAAATTTCCGCATGATTTTTAACACAATGATCATGAATGTCATCGGGATAAGTGTTGTATTGTATTTTGTTATAAAAAAAGGCAAACAAAACATTGAAGCAGTAGGGCTTACATCTCAAAGCTTTACGAAAAGCGTGTTTTATGCTGTTATCGGATATATCTCTTTAGGGCCGCTTCTTGTGCTGATAATGACTGGAACTTTTTTTGTTGTCGATTTTTTTCATTATAAACCGCAGGTTCAATCTATTGTACAGATTTTTGTGAAAGAAAACAATCTGCCGGTACTTTTCTTTTCAACGCTTTTTGCGGGTGTTTTTGGTCCGATTGTGGAGGAAATTTTTTTTAGAGGGTTTATGTATTCGGCAATAAAGAAAAGTATAGGCGTTTTAGGTGCGATGATAATAACATCGGTAGTTTTTTCGCTTTTACATGCGCACGTGATAGGATTTTTGCCGATAATGACATTGGGTTTATTGCTTGCTTATTTATATGAAAAAACAGGTTCGCTAACAGCTTCGATTACTGTGC
>JAHIZQ010000005.1 GCA_018814505.1 Candidatus Omnitrophota bacterium | reverse complement strand
TTTTTTTTTTTTTTTTTTGATTAGCCGGTTTTTTTCTCAGTCAATCGCCTTTATTTAAAAATCCTCCTTTTCCTCCTTTTTCAAAGGGGGTAGAATGTACTATTCAAACTTACAAAATGGGTACAATTACTTCCTGTTTTTTTTAACGCAAAAAAAGTTAGTTTTTTTTTTGACATTATATTTCTGTTGTGTTAAACTGCTTCAAAAATTAATATTTAATAGCGAACCGTAACGGGGAAAGTTTTTTGTTAGACTGCTGTTAAAGTAGATTAAAGTTTTAAATGTAAAACGCTTGTAATTCCAACCAAAGAAAGGATATCTATGCTAAACCCAAAAAGTAAAACCCGATTGTTCGTAAAAGCCTTATCAGTTGTTTTAATTCAAGTTTTCTTTTTATCTAACGTTGTATTAGCGGATGCCAAAATAAATCAATCTTACGCTATTGAGTCCACTCTTGCCACATACACAGAAATTCCTGATCCAAAATTTCAGGAAAAAGTTATGGCCATGGAAGCTGTTTTAATGCATCCGGCAGAGAATCATTTTTTAAAAGAACAAATTAAGAAAGAACAAAGCGATTTTAAAGCACAGTATAAGAGTGAATGGAGAAAGAAATGGACGGAAGAGAGAACGTTTATAGCTAGTATTGACGATGATATGCCGGAAATTAAGGGACTTATTACAAATGATGTAGCTCACCTAAAAACAGTAAAAATTATCCGGGTTAATGATGTTTTGAAAAAAACCGGGCAATTTGCGCATGTCGGATTAGTTGAAAAGGATGAGGAGGAAAATAGCATACCAAATGGGATGCCGGTTATTTACGTAGACAATGAGTATTATGAAAAAGTAAATAGGGCAGTTTTAAAACATGAAGTTGATGAAATAATTCAGTGGGAACAGTTACGTTTCGAGCTGACTCAGATTTATGGGATGAATTTTGATAGCACAGCTATGAGAAGCTGGATTATAGACCATGCTGAAAAGGTTGACGAAAAACTTACCGGAGAATGTAGAGGATTGACTTCTGTCGAAATCTCAAAGAAATTTCACGAAAAAGCTTTTTCTCTTGATGATTTGCTGAAAGAAGTGATACCTTCCCGAGAAGAGCTTTCAAAGTACGTTGATTTCAACTATATAAAGAAGTTATACGCATTATTTAAAGACGAAGAAGGAAAAGACGTTAACATTTCCGCGAGCGTTGGCTTGGCGACTACCCCGACAATGGAGCCTACGTATCAGCATTATAAACGCATATTACCTCCCGGTACATTTGGAGATCAGCTTGTTTTTGGTACAAGCGGGATTAGAGAAATAGTAAAATTTTTGATGGATAAAAAGTGTTATGCTATAGCAGACGGGCTTATCTATTACTTTACTGAGATGGGAGAAATAACACTGGCGGAAGGAAAGAATCTCATGGCAATAGCAGGAGACCTGCGTCCGTCAACAGACAGAATTACACTTATGCAGATAGCGTCAGCTATAAAACATGGATTCAAAGTTATTAATGGGGGAAACATCCCAACTCCAGCGATAGTAAACTATGGTATGTATAATCCGCTTGGCGCAATGATAAGTTTAATGGTTACCGCGAGTCATTGTCCTGTTTTGCCAAAAAACATAGAACAAAACGGTATAAAACCCAACAGAACAACAGGTGAAGTTTTAAAAGAAGACGAACGCCGTATTCTTAAACAAGTCAGGGAAGCTTTGGAAATTGAGTGCATGAAGCCTGAAAAAGAGAATATGTTTGGAAAACTGGGGATGCGGAAAAAGTCAAAGTTGTCTGAAGAACAAAAGAAATGGCTTGAAAAAGCAAGAGAAATACTTGACGAAGTTAATACCAATCCTGCTGAAATGTATGTTGAACGTAATGAACTCTTTGGTAAAATTTTTGATGAAACTGATAAAGTGCCTTTTATTGAGCATATGTCAGTTGGTAGAGACATTATTAAAACAATATTTGACAAAATAGGTATAAACTATTTTTCTGAAGAAAGAAACAAAAAATGGAAAGAGAAATTAGTTGTTGATACTGAAGATGTGAGACCAGGTCTTGAGGATGTAGTGAAAAGGACTGTAGATAAATATGCGGAAAAGCAAATCAAAATAAAAGGTATTTGTACGGTTGATGGGGATACAGATCGCCCCGCGCTTTTTACGGAAGATGGTACATTTATTTACGGAGATAAAACAGGGTATCTTACGTGCGAATATATATGTAATTTAGAGTCGATGAAAGATAAAAAGATGTTTGTTGCCGTAACAGCGACAGTAAGCCGTGCTGTGGTTCAAAGGCTTAAAGATATTGGATGTGAAGTCGCACAAGTAAAAATTGGCTCACCTTATGTGGTGAAAGCAATGGAAGACAGACTCGCGAAAGCTAAAGAAGCCAACGAAGAAATTATCGTTTGCGGTTTTGAAAGAAACGGCGGGTTTCTTTTGGGAAGCGACATTATGCTTGATAGCGGCAAGGTTCTAAAAGCTTTACCTACGCGCGATGCCATGCTTCCGATTATAGCCGCGTTTCACTTAGCAAAACAGAATAACATGACGCTTGGCCAGCTTGTTGATGATAGGTTTAGCGGGCAATACGCGAGTTTTTCATGGTCAGGACTTGTTCAAGCAACAGATTTGGGATGTGAAGCTTATACTGCGACTATGGGGCAGGCCATTATGCGGAGCTTTTCACCTGTGGAACTTGATACAATCAGAATAGAATTTTTAGAAGGTGCAAAAATTCTTTATACGAAAAAAGGTGGAACTAAAAAAACTGTAACAGATGAGGATAAACTTGCACAAAGAATGAATCCAATAAAGACATATCTTGAGGGGTATTTTAATGAAAAAAGGGGCTTTAAAGGCGGCATTACTAAGATGGAATTTCTTGATGGCGTGAGAATATTTTTTGCTAATGGTGAAGTTGTGCATTTAAGACCATCAGGAAATGCTCCGCAATGGAGAATATACAGTGAGGCCACTAACTTAAAAAGAGCCAAGGAGATTACAGATTTTAAAATGCCGATTTATCCGGAAATGATAAAAGAATATCTTAAAGAGAAGAAAAAATATGAAGGTATGCGTATTGTGCCGAGAAGTAATTATAGAATGAAACAGACTTTTGAAGGTGTAGAAGGGTTTACGGAAGATGAAAACGTGTGGGAGACATGGAGCATGGATTTTGGTTCTAAGAAAGAACATCATTTGGATGAGGATATTGTTTTTGGGCAGAATGGCGATACTTTAATTTTTGGAAGCAAAAGAACTTATGATGTTACGGGAGAACTTAAGTGGCTTCCTAAAAAAGGATACAATAAGGACGCGCTCACAGTATCACGTCATATTGCTTGGGTGAGGACTAGAAATGTTTTAATCTGTTTGGAAGAATGGTCAGACGGTCGTAAAGTTAAAGTTGAATACAAAGGATTTGACGCGTGGCTTGAACTTGGGCGCGGTCTTGATAAAAATATACCAATGGGCAAATTCGCCGATATGCCGTTTCCGGTTATGAGTGATAGGGCTAAAGCTTATTTTGTAGAAAGAGGGATTTACTGGCTTGATCTTTTTGATGTTGTAACGGAGTCGGATCTTGCCTCAGAACCTCCAATGTGGGCACACAATTTTAATTTTGAAAAGCCTGAGGAACTAAAGATTCCTTCAAAAGACGCTGAAATGGCTGTCGAATTGTTTAAGAATAATGAAAACGGAGTTATCACGAATATTGAAAAAAATCACAAATATGTTATTAGATATAACAAGGCAAGGTTAAAGGCATACCAAAATAGATTGAATTTAAGTGATGAGTTTTCACCTGAATCTATTTTAGACGCGTATGTTACACAACTAAGGTTAAGAGTTCCCCCAGGAAAAGATCCCAAAAAATTTATTGATTTACAGGATTTTAATGGAAAAACAAAATCAGGAGGAGATGCTCTTATTACAGTTGTGCAATATGATGGAGCGGATCAAGAAATAGGAACAGGAAATGTTGACCTTAAAGATCTGGATAAAACAAATGGAGCAATAAGAATTATAGGTATACTTAATATTGCCATGGCCGCGTCAAATATTCCTGATGAAAGTACAAAGCTTAGTGATTATATAAAAACAATTTCGTATATTCAAAACCAATATAAGTTGATAACCCAACAGCATTTGGACATTAATGAAATACTGAAAGAAATTATTAATATTCCAAATGCTGAAGTTATACCCTTCAACCGGCTTAGAGAATATTATGAACTAACGCTCAAAAATCTCTATTCTGTTTAATAGTGCATAATTAAAAACATAACGCGAAGAGAGCTGACAAAAATAATTGTCAGCTCTCTTTGTTTATATGTCCTTTTATCCAGGTGTTGGTTATCCTTGTTTACAGTTCTCCTCTTGTCATTCCGTGCGAGGCCAAAGGTCGGTCCCGAAATCTCTTTTTGCTTTTTGCTTATCATTGCTTAGCTTTTAGATGTATGCTAAACTACAGCATTGTAAGTGGTATTTTTAAAACAAATAAAAATTAAGGAAGTTTAATGTTGAATCGCAATCCAAATGGAGATTATCCAAATGTTGATGAAACAAGCTATGTTGATCCTACTGCCGTTATTATCGGAAACATAAGTATAGAAAAAAATGTTTTTGTTGGGCCTGGCGCGGTTATCCGTGCGGATGAACTCGGGAGCTCTGTTGATATTAAAGATAACTGTAACGTGCAAGACAGAGTTATTGTCCACGCTTTAGAATCAAGCAGTGTAACTGTGCGGGAAAATACGTCATTATCTCATGGGTGTATTGTTCACGGACCGTGCATTATTAGCAAAAACTGTTTTATTGGATTTGGGTCAGTTGTGTTTAAGGCCAATATCGGGGACCGAGTTTGCGTGAAACACTTAGCAGTTGTGGAAGGTGTTGATGTTCCGGCAGGGCGAATAATAGAATCCGGCAAAGCAATAATAAATAGCAATGATGCGTTAGATTTAAAATATACGAGTGAAGAAATAAAAGATTT
>JAHIZQ010000306.1 GCA_018814505.1 Candidatus Omnitrophota bacterium | reverse complement strand
TGTCTGCCGAGGATCTCCCAATAAAACCATGACATTTTTTGTCAAAGTTTTTTTTGAAACTTGCAACTTATTTGGCCATTCCTTTTGGATAACAGCCGTAACAAGAAACCGGCGTTTCATCATTCCAAGATCTTGATTCCTTTTTGAGACAGTCTCATGCGCAACATGAAAAGTGATATCCTGAAAATTCGCGCGCTCTAAAAGTTTATTTAAGTGCTCTTTCGAGTATAATCTTTCCGCGTAAAATTGATCTACGATAACACCTTTTTGCGTATGTGTGATAACCTCACGGGAAATAAGTTTCGTTTTATCTAAGGATAAAGACCTCTCCCTGCAAACAAAATAATCTTTGTCAATCCATTCCCAACTCCGCGATTCAAAATTATCTTTTAAGTATTCCCCATCAGCAATATCAAGAAAAATTCTTCCGCCAGGTTTAAGATTGCGCTGAATATTTTTCAACACTTTCAGGTCATCACTCGCGTTCTCAAAATAACCGAAACTATTGCCTAAAATTAAAACGCAATCAAAAAATGCTTCAGGAAACGATCGTTTTCTCGCGTCGCCTTCTTTTAAAATCAGAGATAACCCCAAATCTTTTACTGTTTTCCTCGCGCGTTGTATCAAATAACGAGATCGATCCAACCCGTATATTTTTGAAAATCCACG
Source organism: Candidatus Omnitrophota bacterium (assembly GCA_018814505.1). Classification (GTDB taxonomy): domain Bacteria; phylum Omnitrophota; class Gorgyraeia; order Tantalellales; family Tantalellaceae; genus JBDRNE01. Next base: position 6,764 of record JAHIZQ010000306.1, on the reverse strand, counting down.
ATTAGCCAGTTCAAAACAATGACGTCCCTGTCCACAACACATATCAAGAATAACGTCTGTTTTCTGTAAATTTAAAACTTTCAAATAAGAATCAATTTCCTGACGGGTAATGTCATCATCATTAACGACGTCTCCGTCTGTTCTCAAGTAATACGAATTAAAAATTTCTTTCCACCAGTCCCTTTTTACATAATCTTCAAGATTATCAACAGGTCCAACGACTTTCATTTTATCAACTAAAGTATTTTTTTTATTTGTTCCAGTTGCCATTTTCTCTCCTTTTTATTGAAATAGCTATGCCTTACGCGAAACGCATAAGTTTTTCTCGGATAAAAAAACTCGACTTTTTTATAACGCTTTATTATACCTTAAAAAAACAAAAAGCGGAGGACTATTTATCCGCGTTTTTAACCGGCCGCGTGGGTTACAGTTTGGCTATTATTGCCATAGCAACTTTTATCCCATCTGCGGCGCTGGACATTATTCCTCCGGAATACCCGCTCCCCGCTCCTGCCATATAAAGATTTTTAAACCCGGAAGAAAGATAATTCTCTTCTCTAATAACCTGTACGGGAGACGAACTCTTGCTATCAAGGCCAATAATGGCGCCTGTCTCAAATCCTTTTATTTTTCTGCTAAAATCTTTCAAACCTTCCCGGATGGCATTACTCACTTCAGAAGGCAACAAATCCCATAAAGCCGCGCGTTTTAACCCCAAAGGATAACTGGATTCAACTATATTTGATGTCACTTCTCTCGCGATAAAATCCTTAATACTACAAGACGGGGCTTTAAATCCATCTGAGTATTCATAAAATGCGCCCTCAAGGTTTTCCAACCAGTTAAGAGCTTCTAGGGGAGATATCGGCCGACCCTTCAACCGGTCTAGATTAACTCCTGCCACACAAGCTGAATTTGCAAATTTTCCATCTCTCGCATACAGGCTCATCCCATTTACAATATTCGCGTTCTTATACGCGGAGGAAGGAACAATACTGCCTCCTGGACACATACAAAACGTATAAACCGGAAGAATACCATTTCCCCGCGACGCAAGACGATATTCCGCAGACTTAACTCCGGGCAAACTTTTTTGACCCCACTGGGCGATATTAATAAGTTCCTGGGGATGCTCAACTCTGCATCCTAACGCGAAACTTTTGGAACGAAACTTTACTCCTCTTTTAATCAACATTCGATGCGTCTCATAAGCGGAATGACCCGGCGCGAAAATAACTTCATCCGTTTTAATGTCACCCGAAGTTGTTATTACAATACTTACCGTTTGATCTTCAATTTTTAGATCTTGCGTCAACGTTTCAAAAAGCACTTTCCCACCGATATTTAAAAATTCCTCTCTTAAGTTTGTGACAATCTTGCAAAGATTGTCACTGCCAAGATGAGGATGCGCCATATATGCTATCTCTTCCGGAGCCCCGGCACTAATATACGCGGACACTATAAACTTTCCTTCCTGCAATATATGTTTAGATCTTGAGGTAAGTTTTCCGTCAGAAAAAGTACCTGCTCCGCCTTCACCAAAAGCATAATTACTAAGAGAGTTAAATACTCCGGTTTTTTCGAAAACCCTGATCGCTTCACCTCGCTTTTTAACATCCTCTCCTCTTTCGATTAAAGTCGTATTAAATCCCGCTTTCTGAAGCACAAAAGCGCAAAAAAATCCAGCCGGTCCGCTTCCGACAACAACTACCTTATCTTTTCTTTTCTTATACGGGATATTTAAAAGCGTCGTCGCGGAAGAAAGATCTCCTTTTAGCTGTTTTGATGATACTGAAACTAGCACCTCCCAATGGATATCAGATTTTCTTCTCGCGTCAAGACTCTTTTTTTCGACTTGGCATGAAAATTCTTTTATCTTTAGTTTTTTTTCGATCTTTTTTCTAAGTTGCTCCCCGGTATAATCGGTAGGCAGTTTTAATGAAATTTTTTTGTGTCCCATTTTAATGTAATGCTTCCTTTTTTTATTCTATGTTCGTCTCTTTATGTCGCATTTTTATTTTTTTGTATCTTTTTGAAGTTAACATGTGTTTGCTTATTATAAAAATTATATGGGATTAAAGATACTCGATATATCTCTCTATTTTATATCTAACATTGCGCTGAGCGGGGCAAACAAAACGCGTTTGACCCGTTCCTCTTTCCCTTGTCCTTAAGAAGCCTAACATCCAATTTTGGCTAATACGATATTACCTTATTTATATCGGATTTATGTTGTATAATAGTTTGCAATGAATATTCTTTTACTCGAACCGTACTACGCAGGATCTCATAAAGCCTGGGCCGATGGCCTTAAAAAGTACAGTCCGCATAACATTAAGATCCTGTCTATGCCGGGCAGTTTTTGGAAATGGCGGATGAATGGCGGGGCAATAACTTTAGCCGCGCAATTTAATAAAATGAATCTCATCCCGGATCTTATCTTGGCAACGGATATGCTTAACCTGAGCAGTTTTCTTGCGCTTACACGCGAAAAAACCGTTAATGTGCCTACCGCAATATATTTTCATGAAAACCAACTAACCTATCCATGGTCCCCCATAGACAGAGATGTAAAAAACAAACGTGATTATCACTTTTCTTTTATAAACTACATCTCTGCGTATACTGCGAATAAAGTTTTTTTTAATTCCGCGTACCATAAGGATATTTTTCTTAAAGATCTAAAACGTTTTCTGAAAACGTTCCCCGATAACCAGGAACTGAAAACAGTTGATATAATTAGAGCTAAAAGCGAGGTTTTGCATATCGGGGTTGATTTAAATAAAATGTCGCGGACAAAATCAAAACCCGTAAAAAATAAAAAACCTTTGATATTATGGAACCACCGTTGGGAACATGATAAAAACCCGGAAGACTTTGTTAACGCTTTAATCTCACTAAAAACCAAGAATATAGATTTCAACGTCGCATTTCTTGGCGAATGTTTTAATACAATCCCGGAAATATTCTTAAAAGCACGCAAACACTTAAAAGAAAATATAGTGCATTTCGGATATGTGGAAAACACAGCCGCGTATATTGACTGGCTCTGGAAGGCAGATATCCTCCCGGTAACTTCTCATCATGACTTTTTCGGTATCAGTATAGTCCAGGCAATCTACTCGGGATGCGTCCCCCTCTTACCGAAACGCCTATCCTATCCTGAGCTTGTACCTATCGGGAAATATCCCGATAATTATTATTCGGATCAGAAAGACTTTATATCAAAACTGGAAGAGATGATACTTAAGCCCCACAACTACTCTGCCCCAAGAGAAAGCGTTACCAAATTTGATTGGCCAAACATAATATCCGTTTATAATGAAAAACTTATGATTAAATAGGACAAACACCCATTTTTATAAAACTTTCTTCTTCAGATGTCTTTCAGTAAACTTTATTACATTATTCATCATCTCAACAGTTTCAACCGGGTGTTTACCTACAGCTGATTCAGCCGAGAGCATAACAAAGTCGGTTCCATCTATTATAGCATTTGCTACATCCGTTACCTCCGCACGGGTAGGCCGGAGGTGTTCCGTCATGCTATCAAGCATCTGTGTCGCGGTAATAACAAATTTTTTCGCACGGTTACATTTCTTGATAATCATCTTTTGTATAAGCGGAATTTCGTAAATGGGCAAAGATACACCCATGTCTCCCCGCGCTATCATGATGCCATCAGAAACCTTGATTATTTCATCAATATTCTTTATGCCTTCCTTATTCTCTATTTTAGCGATTATCCGACACCGAGAGCTTTTCCCAAGCACATCTCGTAACTCCAAAATATCCTTCTTCGAACGCACAAATGACTGCGCTATATACTCAACATTGTTTTTCTCGCAAAACAATATATCCTGTATATCTTTCTGACTTATCGCTCCGAACTCAAGCCTTGCCTCTGGAATATTCACGCCTTTATGCTCCTTCAGGAGTCCGCCCACTATTATCTTAGTCTTAAGTCTATTCTTAGTTCTTCCTATAACTTCTAAGGCAATGTTTCCATCATCTATAAATATTTGATGTCCATTTTTAATACTGCGTAACGGGCCTTGATAATCAAAAGGTATCTCTCCCTGCGTACCTTTTATGTTTTTCTGAGTAACCTGCACCACCTTGTTTTTTTTAAGCAAAACCGGCATAGCAAGATCGCCTATCCTAATACGATGACCTTGCAAATCGCCAAGAATCTTAATACGCCTGCGATATTTTTTATTCAGTAACCGAATAAGTTTTATTCTGTTTAATAATTCTCTCGACGTGCCATGCGAAAAATTAAGGCGTCCTACATCCATACCAGCAAACATCATTTTTCTAATTACCGTCTCGCCGGATGACGCAGGACCAAGAGTACATATTATTTTAGTTCTAACCATAGCGTTATACTCCTCTCATTTAAGAAATTTCGAATAAATAGAACGAGCATCTAAACATTTCTATTAATCTTTTTACTAATCAGGAAATAACTGACTGTACTATTTTTCTTTGAATTACAAGTCTGAGGGTTCATGAAAATCATTTATGATGCCCGGAACTGAAACAACTTTCGGCAGTTTCACCACGGATATTCCGCGCCACCGGCCGCTACGATAACGTAAGTAGACAAATACCGAGAACAAGAAAAACATCCCCACAACGGCCTGCCAAGCTACCTCAAGCCCAGTATTCAAAACTTTAAGCATGACATAGAGTATTGGAACAAGCACCCAGTGCAAAGCAACCGAAATAAACATTGCCCAAAAAGTGTCACCCGCGCCGCGCAGGGCGCCTATAAATACGACAAAAACAGCTTCGGCTAAAACGTAAATAGATGCTAAGCGTATCATAAACACCGTTACGGGAAGAGCCGCGGCAAATATACTGCCCGCCGCGGCGGGACGAAAGACCTCTGCCAACATTCCCGGCAACCCCGCAAATAATATAAAAACAAGTGCCGAATATACCATCCCAAGCTTCAGCCCTGACATAGTCGCCTTATGCGCCGTATCCGGTTTGCCCGCTCCCATGTATCGCCCTACAAGGCTAGTCACCCCTACTTCTATACCCAAAAGCGGAACAAACGAGACCATATCCCAATTAAAGACAATCGTCGATGCGGTTGCGGCAACCGCGCCGGCCGAATGAAATATCATAACTATTACATCAAACGCCAAAAGGTTTAGGAACATCTCAAGACCTGCCGGATACCCGAAATGAAAAAGTTTTCGCATAACTTCACCATTAAACCGAAAAGATCTGGAAACATTAAACTTCCTAAAGTTCTTTTTCCGTAAGTAGGATATAAGTAGTACTGCCAGTCCACTGGCACTGCCAATTATTGTACCGTAAGCGGCGCCTCTAATACCCATGGCCGGCATGCCAAACTTCCCGAATATGAGGATATAGTTTACAATAACGTTCACGCTCATCGCGGTAAGACCAGACATCATGACCATCTTTGTCTTCCCTACTCCCGAGAAAAAAGCGCTCAAGCAACTCCGAAGAAGCGTGATTATTACAGCTCCTATAAGAATATCGAAATAAAGTTTTTGCGGCACGAGTTGACTCGGCATGATACCAAAAATATCGAAAAGTCTATAAGCGAGAGGCCGGCAAAAGAAGATTAAGGGATATGCTAGAAAAGCGATTATAACTGCTTGCGTCAAAACAACAGCGCACTGATCCTTCTGCCCAGCTCCCAGATACTGCGCGACAACCGCCGTCGCGTACCCCGTAAGTCCCAGAAAGAATGTCATCATCATGAACACTGTCAAACCTCCAACCATTGAAGCATTCATAAAGTCTATGCCAAGCCGAGACAAAAACATCCTATCTGTAAAGGTCATGGCGGTATAACAAGCCTGTGAAACCACCATCGGCAGAGCGATGGCCACCATCTCCTTGATACCACCTTTTTTCTGACTATCTCCGGTCACAAGTTTCCTGAACTTTTTCATAATGGCTATTATACACACCATTACATACATTTAAAAGGATTAGAGTGTTATATGATAGGAATAAAAAGGCTGGACAACTATGTTTCGATTTTTACCCGACATCCATTATGCCGCCACACGCTTATGTCTGGCTGAACCCCGCCACTAGCAAACATAAAACAAGAACCGCTATTTTCGCCCCCACCAAATTCTGCCAAACAATTTTACGCCCCAGTAATAGCATTTAGCGGATTTGAATCCGTCTCTCTTTAAAATTTCATAAAATTCTCTGTCGGCCTCTTCCCGCTTCACCAAATGCTTAATCTTTTCACTAAATTGATATAATATATCGTGTATCATCGAAGCATAATAGGTCTTTGGTTTGCCTGTTGTTAAATTCAGAACCCCTTCAGGTGTACCAAAATACATATCCGCGATTTTTAAAAATTTGGGACTACACCCGTCCCAAGCATAACCATTCTGATTAACCCCTTTTACTGTTATGGTTCCGTCTTTTTCAAGCTTAAACCACTCATTTTCAAATTCACGATTTTTTATGGACGATTTGTGCTTATACTCTTCTCTTGTACAATAAACGTATACGCCCATAGTTTTTATCCTCCCGAATCCCTGCGTATTGTCAAAAGTTTATATCAACTATTTCTATATCTTCTTTGATTAAGAAGACTTTTGTTAAAAAGACTTGCCTTCCCCCTGTTTCAAAACTACTTTATTTTTTCTTTTCATAATTCTTTCATGTTATTTTTGATACTATCAATCCCTGCTCGTTTGATCAATTTATAAAACCTCTCGATGACTTCCAAATAATAAAATTTAAAATTTTAT
>JAHIZQ010000305.1 GCA_018814505.1 Candidatus Omnitrophota bacterium | reverse complement strand
TTTTAGATGAAAAGAAAAAAGGATATGGCACTTTTCGTGTAATAGTTGACTCTGCCCTGAAAATTTCATTAAATTCGAATCTTATAAAAACCGCTTCAAAGTCTCCGATTATTATCGGGACTACTGAGTTCGCGAACCGGGCAAAAAAAGATAAACTTTGCGGAATGAAGGGAGTTTCAGTTGTTTCCTTAAAAAGTAAGGGCAAAAGAGTGCCTTTAAAACCTTTTTTTAAATATTTGGCACAGAAGGGTATTATGACCATATTGGTTGAAGGTGGTGCGGAACTTGCTGGCAGTTTAATTGATGAAACACTGGCAGATGAAATAATGTTTTTTATTGCGCCGAAAATAATCGGGGGAAACCATTTTTCAATAAAAGGAAAAGGCGCGAAAAATATATCTGAAGCAGTTAATCTGAAAGATGTACAGGTCAAAAGGTTTGGAACTGATATATTTGTCCGCGGGTATATAAAAAATAAGAGGAACTTATAGTGTTTACCGGAATAATAAGTGAAACAGGCAAAGTAAAAAGTATTAAAAAAAAGGGGTCTCTGGCTTGTTTGGAGATCGAATGTAGCGCAAAATTCGCGGAAGGTATTTTGTTAGGAGACAGTGTGGCGGTTAATGGAGTCTGCTTGAGTGTTACTAAAAAAAATAGAAATTTGTTTTTTGATGTGATGGACAATACCTTCAAAACGACAAACCTTAAACGTTTGAAAACTTTTTCATATATAAATTTGGAAAATGCTTTAAAATTTGGAGAGGATTTGAGCGGGCATATTGTGTCAGGTCATGTTGATTGTGAAAGTGTGATAAAGAAAATTCAGAAAATTCCCGGCAGATACATTATTGATATTGGATTATTGCCACAAGACAAAAAATATATTGTTACGCGCGGGTCAGTAACTCTTGATGGTATAAGTTTGACGGTAGCGGAAGTATATGGTACTTTTTTTAGAGTCCATTTAATCCCGCACACAATTGAAAATACTACCTTAACGTTAAGAAAAAAGGGAGACTTTATAAACGTTGAGTTTGATGTGTTGGCTAAATATGTTGAAAAAAATTCGAAAAACGTAATTACAACAGATTTGTTACAGAAAAAAGGGTTTATGTAACTTGGGTAATGTAAGGAACGTTTCTTTTTCTTCGTGGAGGTCAATACCAGTCGTTATTTAAAACCATAGGAGACCATATGAAAAAGAACATTGTAATTTTGACCTGCGTTTATTTGTTTTTTTTCACGCCGGGGGTTGCCAATGCGTCTGGGCCGTTGGAAAAACTCGGTAGGGGGATTGTAAATGTTTTAATTTCGCCATTAGAAATACCGAAAGGTATGGGAGATCTTGGTATGTTTACGGGAATGACGTGGGGGGTACTAAAAGGAACTTTTAATGTTGTAAAACGTAGTGTGGTAGGAATTTATGAGGTTATAAGTTTTCCGGTACCAGTCCCGAAAGATTATGAACCCATTTTGACAGATCCTGAGACTCTCCTTAAAAAATAAGGAATGCAGTGGTCATTTGTTGCATTCGGAATAATAACCATAATCATAATCATATTGACGGTATAAAAGGATAATGTTACTATATCGTCGGTTTAAATATAGTTGGATTTTTTTCGGGGCGTAGCGCAGTTTGGCTAGCGCGCCACGTTCGGGACGTGGAGGTCCTGGGTTCAAATCCCAGCGCCCCGACCATATCTTTATGAAAATAAAGCTAGCGGTTTCCTTTCTTCAACTTATACAAATTGATAAAACGTTTATAAAAATGTAAAAATGAGACAATTAGCACGAATTCATGTAATTTTTAGCGGCAGTGTTCAGGGAGTCGGGTTTAGGTTTGTATCTGAACGTATTGCTGTGCGGTTAAATTTGACAGGTTTTGTGAAGAATCTTTTAGACGGAACAGTTGAGGTTGTTTGCGAAGGAAATAAAAGTGAATTAGAAGTGTTTTTGAAAAAGATTGCTGAAACCATGGCGGGTTACATAAGTGATTTTCATGTTGATTGGGAGCCTGCCTGTAATAAATTTACCTCTTTTGAAATAAGCTTCTGACGATTCATTTTTTAATGGAATAAGTTTTACAAATGCATATGTTGTATATAATTCTTTCAGATATTCATAGCAATTTACAGGCTTTAGAGGCTGTAATTGAGTCTTTCCCCCAAAAAGATAATATCGCTGTAATATGTGTGGGTGACATTGTCGGATATGGTGCTAATCCTATGCAATGCTTAGACATTATTCGCAGGCTTAATGCTCGATGTGTTCTTGGCAACCATGACGCGGCAGTAGTAAATAGAATGGATATTTCCCGCCTTAATGAACATGCGCTAGACGCGATTATATGGACAAAAGCACATACGAACCGCATTGATATGCGTTATTTTGATTATTTACCGTATACTTTCACAAATGACCTTTTTACCATGGTTCATGGCACGCTTAACGATCCTGAGGAATTTAATTATCTAACAACTAATCCTGATGCTGAAAAAACATTTAAACTTTTAAAAACAAGAATATGTTTTGTGGGACATACTCACCGTCCGGGAGTTTTTATGGAAAGAGCAGGCATAGTACATCCATTATTTCGTAAAAAATTTACTATTGAAGATGACGCAAAGTATATAATAAACGTCGGAAGCGTCGGCCAGCCGCGTGATTATGACAATCGTGCCAGTTATTGCACATATTCACCTGAAAATAACGAAATTGAATTTCGGCGTATCGAATACGACATAAAAAGCGCGAAGAAAGCTATTAGCGATGCGGGACTACCCAAAATGTTGGGAGATAGGCTTTTAATCGGGCAATAATAAAGAAAAAGGAGAACAAATGAACGCGTTTCGTTTTCAGACTGTGATCGTTATGTTTCTTATATTAGTCATGAGTTCGGGGTGCGCTCAGATAAAAGACAAGTTTATCCGCAAACCAAAAGATGAAGAAGTCGATCTGAAGAGGTATCGCGCTGTAAGAACATATGATGTCCAGCCTAGCATTGAATTATATCAAAAAAGATACGTATTATGGAAAGTTTGGCATAAAGAACTTTTGTCGGTTCTAAGGGATTCTAACCATAAGAAAAAAATTATTGCGATTGATCAGGAAATTTCTAATCTTGTTGATATGCGCAATATGCTGACAAAAGAAAAAGGCGAAGAATTGCAAAAAATTATCGTACAGATGATGGATATTCAAAATATGATTAAGCGCCAAAAAGTTGCAACCGGTAATGAAGTTAGGATACGTGTGAAACTTGAAGCTTTAGGCCGTCAGATAAAAGGGGATTTTAACTATAACAAAGTACAGGATTTTATTGGAAGTGATTTTGCGGAATATGACTAAAAGTTTAAAGATCAAAAAATTTGTTGTAGGACCGTTATGTGTAAACTGTTACTTGGTCTATGATGAAAACACTTTGAAAGGTATGTTAATTGACCCGGGAGAGTATTCCGAGGAAGTCAAAACATATGTAAAAGAAAGCCGCATTGATTTAATCGGTATAATCAATACCCATGGGCATGCTGATCACATGGCAGGAAACAGTGCATATAACTTGCCCATATTTATTCATGAATTTGATGAGGATTATT
>JAHIZQ010000304.1 GCA_018814505.1 Candidatus Omnitrophota bacterium | reverse complement strand
TTAGGTTGGGGGTTAGGGGAATTCCTATTCTTGAAAAAAGAACGGAAGCGGAGCATAAGATTTTGATGAGTTTCGTTACAATAACCCCTTCGGTTGAGTTTGCTAAAAAATTGTTTTTAGAATTTTTTAGCAAAGAAATGAAAGAAAAAAAGAAATCTGAAGAACTGACAATAAGAAAAGTGCCCAAAATTTTGGCAGAAAAGAGGTCTGGTTTAGGAAATGAAAATAGTAACAAGAGGGGACCGTCAGACTTTACAAAGAGAATAGTAAATGAATTAAAACCCGGCGCGCAAACTAAAATTTTGAGTTTATGCGCGCTTGACCTAACAAATGAAATATTTCTTGCAAAGCAAGGCAGTCAAGTACTTGCAATCGGGAACAACTTGAATGAGCGGCAGGCTGATATAGAAAAATATTCAAATTTAACGGCAATTAATGGAGATATTAGAACGGAAGTAGAAAAGCTTAAAGGGTATTTTGATATTATAATTGTCGAAAATGGATTGCACTATTTGGACAGGTCAGATTTAGAGAAAGTGTTTAAACACATATCCAGATTGCTTGTACAGGAAAAAGGGCATTTATGTTTTGTGGTTAGGTCTAAAAAAGATTGGCAGTATCTTGAAACTATTGATAGAGGAGAAACGGAAGATAGTTTTTCGTGGCTAACAAAATATTATGATTCACAAGTGAATAAATATTTTTCTAGGCAGTTTTTTGATAAAAAACGTATTGAGTATTATTTAGAACTCAAAGGCGTTAGTTTAAAGCTTAAAGAATTAAGCGAAGTTGAACAACCCCTGAGCCAAACTGTTGATTTAAGTCTGGGTGAAGATAGAAAGCCTTTTGTTTTACTGGAGGGTATAATTGTAAAACTTCCGCTAACCAGAAAAAAAATTAGCCAAAGAATAGATGAAGGTGTTAACAATGTCGATGAAGTTTTGACCACGGAAGAAAAAAGAAAGAAAGGGTCTCTTAAGGATATTATTGCTACACTGATTAAAACTGCGGCAAATATACTTCGTCAGGAAAATACGTCGGTTAATACGTTTTTGATTGTGCAGGATGAGTGTTTTGTTAAAGAAGCGGATGCTTCCCGCAATGCGGAACTTGCCGGAATTGTGTCAAAAGTGGGCAGGGTATTCGGTCATAAAAGAGGTAATCATGTCCACATATGTAAATCTTATCAATCAGCGAAAGAGAAGCTTGACAAAATAGGTAACGTGGATTGGAAAAATACGTTTCTTTATGTAGATAGTCGTGTTGATGATAAAGAGGTGTGGGATCAGGATGAATGTAACGCAAAAAAAGTATTTGACGGTTTTATAAAAGTTGAGCTTAAAACCGGATTGGACGGATCTATTTTAATGGCCGCGCCTATAAGCGGATACGCGGCGTATTCGCAGGTTTATTCTGACCTTATAGAAAGGATAGAAATTCTTTGTAAAGAAGAAGAGTCTGCCGTAATTACGCAACATATAGTTTCTTTAGTAAAAGCTATGGCAATAATTCAAAAAACAATAGTGCAAAGCGATGATAGTGTGGAAACAATTGAAAACGAAATTATGAAGATTTCCGATGGTATCATAAAGATAGCCAATGAAATTGATTCTAAAAACAAAATGGATTTAATAAAGGACTTTTTAAAAGAATACAGAAAACAGCATGTTTGGGATTTGCCTTACATAAAGGCAATTGACTGGCAAGAAGTAGTAAAACGAGTTAAATTGGAAGAAAAAACAATTTATTTCTTATAATTGTGGGTAGTTGTCAAATTAGCGGTGTGATTTGCGCGGATGTAGCGTATTTAGAAACTTTTAAGCTGTAATTTTTGCCTTTTTGGCTGTTATGTGCTATATTCTCCAATTAATGTGTGAGGTATGGCATCTAGCGATGAATAGCTGGAGCGTTAGCGTATTTTTTAAAATTTCAATCTAGTATAGAACAAGGGAGTTTTCCAGAGCATGAAGAGCATAAAATTGAACTTGGGAAAGAGAAGCTATAAGATCCTGGTAGGTCAGGGTGTAATTAAAGAATTGCCAGGTGTTATTAAATCGTTGAAGTTTCAAGGGCCGATTGTTATCATTACAGATAAGACGGTTGCTAAAAAAACCGGGCGTATTATGACCCCAGTTCTAAAAAGAATGCCCAATGAAAGTTTTTACGTGATTGTTCCGCCTCAGGAAGGTTCTAAATCCATAGAAGTTTTTCAGGAGACAATACACAAAATTAGTAAAACGACTAAAACTCATCGGCCGGTAATTGTCGCGCTTGGAGGTGGGGTAGTTGGAGATTTAGCCGGATTTGTCGCCGCAACATATCGGCGCGGAGTTCCGTTTATTCAGGTACCCACAACTTTACTTTCGCAGGTTGATTCCGCGATTGGAGGTAAAACCGGGATAGATTTGCCGGATGCCAAAAACCTGGTCGGAGCTTTTTATCAACCAAAGATTGTTTTGTCGGATTTAGATTTTTTAAAAACATTGCCACGGACGCAAATACGCAATGGGTTAGGTGAAGTTATTAAATACGCAATTATTCGGAATAAAGGGCTTTTTGAATATCTGGAAAAAAACATTGGCAAGATTTTGTCCTCAGATATAAGTATACTGGAAAAAATTGTATATGAATGTGCCGCGGTTAAAGCGGATATAGTTGAGAAAGATGAGTTAGATACGAGGGATCTAAGGATAGCATTAAATTTTGGTCATACATTGGGGCACGCGATTGAAGCGGCGTCAGGGTATTCTAATTTATTAAGCCATGGAGAGGCTGTTGCCATGGGTATGGTTTTAGCCGGAGAAATCGCGTTAAGGCTTGATATGCTGAAAGAATCCGAATTGAATCGCATAAAAAGTCTGGTTAAGCAGTCTGGTTTTTCTATGAAAATTAAAGGCATTACGTTGAAAACTATTATGAATTCATATGGATATGATAAAAAATTTATAGCCGGGAGTAATAGGTTGGTTCTTCCAAAGAGTATAGGTAAAATAGAGATAATAGAGGATATCCCGTTGATTTTAATCAGAACTGTTTTGAGGAAATATGTCTAATAGGAAACTTTCGGTTATAGATTTGAACTCATCTAAAAAAAATGAGGTAATAGATATTACCGGAGAGGTTCAAGAGTTTATTCAGAAAAACGGGGTTAATAATGGTGTGTGTTTTATTTATGTACCGCACACTACAGCCGCAGTAAGTGTAAACGAGAATGCTGATCCTGACGTGAAAAAGGATATGTTAATGGGATTAGACAATATAGTTTCCTCGGAATTAGGTTATGATCACGTTGAGGGGAATTCTCCCGCGCATATTAAGTCTTCCATTATCGGTAAT
>JAHIZQ010000303.1 GCA_018814505.1 Candidatus Omnitrophota bacterium | reverse complement strand
TCTATTTTTAATTTTATTCTTTCATTTTGATATTTACCCTGCAAAAATTCAATTGTAAGAGTTATAGGATCCCCTTTTATCCTTTTTAGGTTGGTCAAACGTAAAATCCCTTTTTTATCTTTTTGTGAGCGGATTGCTTCATCCAAAAAAGTGTTAATCAAAGGATAATCATACCCCTTTAATGCCATAGCGATAATACTTCCTAATTCAAATTCAACTTGTTTTGTGGTAAAAGTATTCGGAACTTGAAGGCACAACGCTTTACTTTGAGATATTTTAGGTATACTGTGGCCCAAAGAATCCACAACATGGATTAGTATTATGGTTAGTATTAAAATTTTCCTTAATCTCTTCATCATAAAACTCTTACCTTCTTTATCCTATATATGCTTTTATCTCTTCCTTCAAGTTTTCATCCATTTGTCTGAATTTTACAGCAAAACCATGGACGTATTTTCTAAGTACCCTGCCTTTTACAATAACTTCTTTGTTCTTGTTATCATCAAGTGATAAATTAAACCTCACAGAAACAGGATCATCCAAACTAACAGCTGTTAATTTTTCATCAAAATTATTTAAAAATACTCCATCTGGAGACAAATTTTGCAATATTGCTTCATTTTTAATATTTTTGGGGTCTAACTCCATTGAATAACCGCAACTCATATGTATATTAATTCTTGGATTTTTTCGTCGGTCAGTTTTTGAAACGTTACTTTTAGAATGCGTTGTACCATACTTCTTACAATATTCAATATTATCGACTACGCACAGTATTTTCCCTCCCAGTTTTATTGAGTCAATTTTTCCCGCATTTATCAGTCGATAAACTGTAGATTGCGGAATATCCAAAATCTTCCGAGCCTCTTGGACTGTTATATATTTGGGTTCACCACACATACGTCTTCCTTTTTCTCACTTTTACTATTTTTCTCACTTTTCTCACTTTTACTAAAATTGTATTGTACCACGCATGCGAGAAAAAGCTGAGAGAAAGAAATCTGACTTTTTTTTCTATAACGTGGTGCGGAATTATGATGGTATGGATTATCTGGACCACTGCAGAATAAAACGGTCAAGGAATAACAAACTAAAAACAAATGCCCTATTGCGCTATTTAAGTAGCAGTTTTTATATATTTTCCCTGAAATTTATACTCTTTTCTTACATCTTCAACCAATCTGTGTTCTTTTGGAAAAACAGACCATGTCCTATGAGATATTCTCTTAAATTCTCCTGCCCCGGGCACGCTTATTGTTTCTGGCTCATTTTCACAAGAAAGTAGTTTTAATGCTCCTGTAAGCATTTCTAAAATTCCAATATATGTAATCATATCGTCATTACTAATTGCTCCATTCAAATCTTCACTTTTCACCCCCAATAATACCGCTTTTTTTTCATCATCACTGCTTTTAATCTCATCAAAAAAACCGGACATTATGTTTTTTTCTCGCGTAAGAGCTATTACATTTTTAAGCAGAAATTTATTATCCAGTATTTCTCCTTTTTCAGCTTCTTCATTAATAGCCATGCATCGAATCATTTCCCTTAATTTTCCAGGAGTAAATCTTCTTTTTATTGAAATGTTATTTATTCCACAATCCAAGCTTTTTTCTTTAAATTTTCTTGACAGTTGCGTCAAAAGTCCCTGCATCATAGATTGATGTATCTTCGGCACCCAACTGGTATCAATTCCTATCAAAATATTTTCACCGCGCCGCTCGGCATTAATCGACTGAATGATTAATTCATCAAAAAAAAATTTTTCTACTTTTCGCCTTTTTTGCTCATACCCATCGTATTCCGTTTTTTCTTTAAGCAAAAGATGTTTCCCCCCGCCGCAAACCTTGCCTTCATATGTCTTGTCGTTATAACGCAATACATTTTCCCACAAAACATCATTTGACACATTTAATTCTGAGTTACAATAGTTTAAATCAAAAATAAGATACGCGTTTTTCTTAAGATACTTCTCGGCTCGATATAAAATCTTTTTAAAATCGACATCCCGCGCGGATTCTTTATCTTTAAGAAAGGCAATAAGATCATATCTCTTTTGTTCTATAACGCTTTCTGCGCTGGTTATTTTCGCGCATATAAATTCAATATCTAAAGACTGGCCCATACGCCGCTCCATAACTTCTACATAAACTTGCATCCTGCGAATATTCTCAATATTGGAATCTACAAATGTTACTCTTTTTCCCACAAGCGCCAATAAAAAAGGTATCGCCACTGGGTCCGCGCCGACAACCATAATATCGTTTATCGGATAATTTAAAATGTCTTGCGCTAGACAAAAAGCCTTGTCAATATCACTTGTCTTCATGACATCGCAAAGACAGTTATAAGCTTGCGCAACAGTTAATCTTTTTCTTATCGCTTTCTTTTTATAGTTAACGGTTGCCTGCATTTTCTGCCTTAAAGATAAAATATTTTTCTCATCAAAATCAATTTTTAGCCATTTCAAGACTTCTTCTACCAACGCGCAAAAATCAAACGGCTCTTTTGATTTTTCATAACTCTTCTTTTCCTCACTAAACTCTCTTAAATAGTCATAATAGTGACGCCTTGATAGCTTTAAATTATCCGCCGCCTCCGCTTTGTTTCCCGTCGCGTTTAATAAAGCTCCCCTAATTAAACATGCTTTTGTTTTTCCGATAATGGTTCTCACCACTTTTTTTATATCCATACTTATATTTTTTTTTATTTTCACTTCATCCAAATTATTCAAATTACATTTTTTTAATTTTTGGTACAAAAATCCACGATCTATCCCCAGCAACTTAGCGGCTTTTATTCTTTTCCCATTTACTTCGCG
>JAHIZQ010000302.1 GCA_018814505.1 Candidatus Omnitrophota bacterium | reverse complement strand
GAAGTGGAAGGGGTTTATGCCCCTTCGCTTTATGAGGAAAACTATTCCGGTAATAAGTTTTTGGGAATAAAGCCTATTTTGAAAA
The DNA here is from genome assembly GCA_018814505.1 of Candidatus Omnitrophota bacterium. Classification (GTDB taxonomy): domain Bacteria; phylum Omnitrophota; class Gorgyraeia; order Tantalellales; family Tantalellaceae; genus JBDRNE01. The sequence goes on along the minus strand of JAHIZQ010000302.1, from coordinate 3,378 downwards.
ATGTGCCGTCTGTAATTAATAAAACCTTGGTTGAAAATTTTGAAGATAGTTATTATCCTGTAAAGCAAATAGTTCCCTTTGTGAAAATAATCCATGATCGCATGGTAGTTGAAATAATGAGGGGGTGTCCCAACCAGTGTCGTTTTTGCCAGGCAAGTAGTATAAATTATCCGGTAAGAATCAAAACTCCTGCCAAAATACGGGAAATATGCAGAGACACATACAAAAATACCGGTTATGAAAACATAGCGCTTTTGTCGCTTTCAAGTATTAATTATCCCTATTTAAAAGATTTAGTCGGCGGTTTAAAAAATGATTTTAAAAATGAGGGTGTTGGCGTTTCCATACCGTCCTTGAGAGTGGATGAAGCATTTTATGAACTTCCGGAAATGATGTCCACCATTCGAAAAACAGGTTTAACTTTTGCATTAGAGAGCGCGAATGATGATTTGAGAAAATCTTTAGGTAAAAAAATAGATTTACAGGTTTTTTGTAAATCAGCGGAAATAGCGTTCAAACATGGATGGCAGAGGATAAAGTTATACTTCATGGTTGGTTTTCCCGGTGAGTATGAGGATGAAGTTGAAAAAATCATAGAAGCGGCCAAAAAACTTTCCATTTTAAGAAAAACAGTGTCTTCTAAAAGCGCGGAAGTGAAAGTCAGCGTTAATGCTTTTATCCCAAAAGCGCATACTGCTCTACAGTGGCTTGGAATGAGCGATAAAGAGAGCTTGTTGAAAACACGTCGAAAATTAATGGCAAGTTCATCGAAAAAAGTTAAGTTTGAGTTTCACAATATTGATCAGTCAATAGTGGAAGCTTGTTTAGCCCGAGGAAACAGAAAAACTTCAGATGTTATATACGAAGCTTGGACTAAGGGAGCCAGAATGGATGGCTGGACAGAAGCTTTCAATTTTAAAATTTGGGAGGACGCGTTTAAAGAGAACGGAATCGATATTTATGATTGCGCGTGCAAGAGGTATTCTGTTCTTGATGTATTGCCATGGGCGCATATAAAAATTGGGCGAAATGAAGAATATCTGCGGAATGAATTTAAGGATAGCGGATTTTTAAAAACATAATCTTTACGATTCCTGACGAAGTTCATCAATAAAAACATGTAGGAAGGTTCTTTATGCCCTATTTTTTTTAGGTGCGACTTAAATAGTCAGAATTCGATTTTTGTTATTGATGTAACATATTGCGGACACTTTCGAAACATTATCCGGAACCAGACAAAAAGAGACATTCTGGAGTTGGATAGGTAATGGGGGCCATAATGCTTGACTCTACTTTTTAGTTTTCCATTTTGACTTTCCCAAAGGCGTAATGTATAGTTGTATATAGTCAATTGTTACTTGGCTAGAGAATATTTTTATACTAGAGGGGGGTGTTTTGTGGCGAAACCTAAAGAAACGGATTCAAGGTCAGCGCGAAAAGGGGTGAGGTTTGAACTATTAGTTGCAGTTTCGCTTATGTCAATTATACCTTTTTTAGTGTTGGCGTATGTGCTTACCAATTATGTTTTTAACGCCCCGGAACGAATATTTCAGGCTACTCTTATCGTGGTTTTTGCTGTATGGCTTGCGACTGCTGGATATATGATTGCAAAAAAAATGATAATTCCCATTATTGAGTTGGCGGTGGAAGCAAGAAATATCGCGAAGGGACGTTATGATTCAAAGATTACAGTTAATCGTGATGATGAATTAGGTGACATAGCAAACGTAGTTAACATTATGACATCGAAAATTCGTAATTACATCGGAGAATTACAAGAATACAGCGAAAAAACAGCATTTTTAAATCTTCAGATACACAAGAAAGTGCTTACTTTGACTAATTTAATGCAGTTGGGCGACTTAATAAGCGCGGGTAATGAATTTAGTGAAATTGCGGATTTTGCCGCGGATAAGATTGCAAATGAAATATATGGCGGATTTTCCGCGATTTTTATTAAAGAGGACTCGGAACAACATACTTTAACAGCAGTACACAACAATTCAGGCCAGGATTTACAGGCAAAAAAGCTTGAAGGACACATGTTGTTAGTGGAAAAATTTTTAGCAGAAGAAGAATATGTCGTGATAGATTCACAGGCTTTAAAGAAACCCTGGCAAAAGGAAATGAAAGATGCCTTAGGTAACATAAACGTTGTATTTTTCCCCATAAAGGTCGCGGGAAATATTGTAGGAGTTATTCTGCTTGGGAATTTTACTAAAGGAACCGTATTTGAAGATGAACAAGTGGATATGCTACGAGCTTTTGAGAAGGAAATAGGGCTGGCGTATCAAAGCGCGCAGGCATTTAAAAAAGTAAAGAGCTTGGAAATTATTGATAGTATTACCGGGCTTTATACTTTAACGTATCTTGAAGAACGGTTAAACGACGAAATTAATAGAGCCGTTTATTATCAGAGGCCTTGTTCTTTGATTATGATCGGAATAGACGATTTTGATGAATATGCCAATTACTACGGAGAAGAAAAGACAAAACAGGTGTTAAGGCAAATTGCGAAGCTTCTCAGCGGCAGTATTTCTTCAGTCGGTAAAATCGCACGGTCTGATGACGGTGAATTTGGTATTCTTTTGCCTGAAACCAATAAAAGAGAGAGCCTTGAAATTGCTGAAGAAATACGAAAAAAAATTGAAAATATGGAAGTTTCTTCAGCACAGGATAATCGTATGACGGTGAGTATTGGAGTAAGTGAAAACCCTATTGACGGTGTTAACGGTAAAGATATTATCAAGAAAGCCCGAGATTACGCAGTTGCCGCAAAAAAGAGCGGAAAAAACAAAGTCTTGGGTGAGGAAAAATAACACACAACTTATGGGGAGCGTACTAATGAAAGAAGATCTAAAAAAAATATTAAAAGAAATGCCTAAAAGAAATGCCTCAGATCTTCATATAGGGGCTAATGCCGTTATGCATTACCGTATAGATGACCGCCTGGTGGACATAGATGATAAGGTTTTATCCCCCATGGAGGCTAAGACAAAGGTATATGATTTAATGACAACCGAGCAAATTGAAAAGTTTGAAAAAAATAAGGAACTTGATTTTTCAATAGCAATAGAGAACGTGGCTCGGTACCGATGCAACGTTTTTTTTCAACGAAATAATGTCGGATGTGCGGTGAGATTGATTCCGCTTAACATTATGACTCTGGACGAGTGCGGATTACCGGTTAATGTCGTAAAAACTTTTTGTAACGCCCAAAAAGGTTTGGTTTTAGTGACCGGGGCTACAGGAAGTGGAAAGTCAACTACCTTAGCGGCTATGGTGAATGAAATTAATAAAAACCGTGACTGCCACATTGTTACAGTAGAAGACCCAATAGAATTTGTGCATGAAAATAAAAAAGCTATTGTTGATCAG
>JAHIZQ010000301.1 GCA_018814505.1 Candidatus Omnitrophota bacterium | reverse complement strand
TTCAGAACAGGAATTCTAAAATGGTAACCATATTGCTGATAACAATCCCTCTTTTACTTGGGCTAGTTTCATTTTTTATACGAAATGATTTTACGCGTCGGAGTTTAATTGTTGCATGTTCCGGGATTCATCTGGTGTTAACTTGTTTAGCTTGGATTAAGGGACAGAACGTGTTTTTAGGCGGATGGTTCATTTTTGATAATGTGGGCATTTGTTTCCTGACGATTACCAGCGTGCTGTTTTCCGGAGCGTCAATTTATGCTATTTGCTATTTGGCTGATGAAAACAGGCATTTTAGAAATGAAGATGAAAAACGCGGAATTTTTTCTCATGAGGCGGTGTTCAGTGGATGTTTTTTATTGTTTCTTTCGACAATGACTTTGGTTGTCGCAAGTCAACATCTGGCTGTTTTGTGGGTTGCGGTTGAAGCGACAACTCTAGCAAGCGCGCCTTTAATATATTTTTACCGCACTAAACGTTCTTTAGAAGCTACATGGAAATATCTTTTAATATGTTCAGTAGGTATTGCTGTGGCTTTATTTGGTATCTTTTTTCTGGCGGTTGCGAACAATAGTCAGAGAGACATGCTTTTAATCAACATGATAGCAAGCGCCGAGGTGATGAATATTCCCTGGTTAAAGGCGGCATTTCTACTTTTATTCGTTGGATATGGCACAAAAATGGGGCTTGCTCCTTTTCATACATGGCTACCTGACGCACATAGCGAAGCGCCGTCAGTTGTTTCAGCTCTTCTTTCAGGGGCACTTCTCAATTGCGCTTTATTGGGGATTCTACGCGGATATCAAATTTGTATTGCCGCTGGACTCAAAGAGTATTGTCAGGAAATATTTATTGTCTTTGGTCTTTTGTCTATTTTATTCGCGGCAGTTTTTATTTTAAGGCAGACGGATTATAAAAGAATGCTGGCGTATTCAAGTGTAGAACACATGGGAATAATAATCTTGGGTATTGGGGTAGGCGGAAGCGCCGTTTTTGGAGCATTACTTAATATGTTGGGTCATTCTTTAACCAAAGCAGGCTTGTTTTTTGTCGCTGGGAATATTTTGTCGTTTTTTAGAACAAAGAAAATATCGAATATTCAGGCTCTTATCGCGGAAAGGACGCGATGGTCCGGAATTCTTTGGATGGTTGGGTTTTTGTTAATAACTGGAACGCCACCATCTGGGATATTTTTAGGTAAATTTATGATTCTAAAAGAAAGTTTGTTTCAAGGACAGTATGGTATTTCTGCTACTTTTTTAATTACCTTAGCAGTAGTTTTTATCGGAATGGCGCGAATCTTTATTTCTATGACGCGGGGTATTTCAGCTGAAAATGGTAGCAAGGATAATTTACTCGATGCGAATGATTTTTGGAGAATATTTATTCCGGCGTTATTTTTTATCGCAATTATTGCTATAGGAATATATTTTCCCGCTTGGCTAGCGCGTGCCTTAGAAAAGGCGGCTGAAGGATTGGGAGGAATTTAATGGCTGTTCGTTTTTTAAAATTACATAATTGTCAGGCAAAGAGAGTAGATGATTTACCCCAATTATCTTTTGAGGAGTTTCGTGATTTTGTGGTTAAAGAAACGCGTAGTGGTGCGAGAGTTGTTTCGTTTTTTGCCTCGCCAGGAGAAAACGGAGCAGTCAAACTCATGATGATTCTCGCGTATAATAAAGAAGGGTATTTAAAAGCTTTTTACACTGTGGTTAAAGATTCGTATGTTTCATTAACAAATTCAGTACCTCAAGTCCATTGGTTTGAAAGAGAAATCTTTGAGCAAGTAGGAGTATGTCCTAACGGTCATCCTTGGCTTAAACCGATTCGATTTTCTGTTCCGCATAAAAATAGTCCGAACAATTTGAGATTCAAAGAAATTCTGCCGTCAGTTACAAATTTTTTAAAAGTTCAAGGTGAAGAAATTCATGAAGTTGCTGTTGGGCCTGTACACGCGGGTATAATCGAATCTGGACACTTCCGGTTTCAATGTCACGGTGAACAAGTTTTTCATCTTGAAATTTCACTTGGGTATCAGCATCGCGGCATTGAAAAAGCGCTTGCCGGCGGACCTGATAAAAAAACAATCCATTATATGGAAACCGCCTCCGGCGATACGACCGTAGGGCATTCGTTGGCATATTGCCAAGCGATAGAAGCTTTGTCAGATTGTGATGTTCCTTTAAGGGCATCCGCGCTTCGATCTATTATGCTTGAATTAGAACGATTGGCTAACCATACAGGAGACCTGGGAGCGTTAGCGAGTGATGTTGGGTACTTACCGACATCGGCATATTGTGGCCGATTAAGGGGAGATTTTCTTAATATAACAGCATTTATTTGCGGGAATCGTTTTGGGCACAATATGGTACGCCCTGGTGGAGTAATGTTTGATTTGGATAATGTAATGATATCGGAATTGAAGAAACGTTTGGAAAAGACATTCATTGATGTTAAAAATGCTGTTTCTCTTATGTGGGACTCGTCTTTGGTTCTTGATAGGTTTGAGGAAACGGGCGTTGTTTCGGTTCAGGCGGCTTTAGAGCTAGGTTTGGTGGGGGTAGCGGCTAGAGCGTGCGGGCTAGAGCAGGATGTTCGTTTCGATTTTCCAGTCGGAGCCTTTCGATTTTCACAAATACCTTTGTCGACATGTTCCTCGGGCGACGTTTTTGCGCGCGCTTTTGTCAGATGGCTTGAAATACAAAGGTCATTTGAATTTATCATGGATCAGCTGAATAATTTACCTGAAAGTGAAATCGCGGTTTCGACGGAGCCGATCAAGAGCGAAAAAATGGTTATTTCCTTAGTGGAAGCCTGGCGTGGAGAGATTTGTCATGTTGTATTTACTGACAAAAAAGGAAACATATCTCAATATAAAATGGTTGATCCGTCGTTTCATAATTGGATCGGATTGGCTATGGCGCTTAGGGGGGAAGAAATCTCTGATTTTCCGCTTTGTAATAAAAGTTTTAATTTATCGTATTGCGGGCATGACCTTTAAAAGGAAGTCGGATTGAAATGATAAGAACAATTTACGCTAGGTTTAAGCAAGGATACAGGACATTGCCTTTTCCTGTTAAAAATGATGTTTTGCCGGACAGATTTTTAGGTCGCCCCAATGTTTCCACTAAAGCTTCGGAAAAGGATTATAAACAGTGTAAAGAAGTTTGTCCTACGGGAGCGATCGGTTATTCTGACAATACTCTTACTCTTGATTTAGGAAAATGCCTTTTTTGCGGAGAATGCCGAAAGGTGGGGTCAAATGGCGCGATAACTTTTACTAGAGAGTATCGTTTAGCCGTTGAAGAAAGAAAAGACTTGATTATTTCACATATGTTAGGTGAGAATGAAAGAAGTATTAAGAAAAGAATAAGACATATTTTTGGTAGGTCATTAAAACTGCGTCAAGTTAGTGCTGGAGGATGCAACGCCTGTGAAGCAGACATAAATGTTTTAAATACGTTAAGTTTTGATCTCAGCCGGTTTGGAATCCAGTTTGTCTCTTCTCCGCGCCATGCGGATGGAGTTGTAGTAACGGGACCGGTTACGAGAAATATGAAATTGGCATTGGAAAAAACATATAAAGCGGTACCGTCTCCAAAATTTGTTATCGCGGTAGGGGCTTGCGCGATATCCGGCGGACCTTATACGGGGCACGATGAAGTTCATAACGGGATTGGTTCTATTGTTCCGGTTGATCTCTATATTCCCGGGTGTCCGCCTCACCCTTTTACAATACTTGATGGCATACTGAGATTAATGGGTAAATAGTGAAATTTGGATTTGTTTCAGTTCACCCATAATGTGGGATTTATAAACACGATAAATAATTGTGAGGAGAAATATGTTTTACATAACTGATTATATCAGGGAAGACCTTATTATTGCTAATCTTAGGGCGAAAAACAGAAATGACGCTATTATGGAATTAATTGACAAATTATATCGAGTTAATCCTTCTGCCGCCGGGTCTGTAAAAAAAGAAGAAGCGTTTAATCGGGTCATAGAAAGGGAAAATTCGCAAAGTACGGGCGTAGGAGACTGTTTAGCTGTTCCTCACGCCCGGATTGAAGGGTGGGGAGCTTGCACTGTCGTAATTGCCGCTAGTTCTGAAGGTATTAATTTTGATAGTATTGACCAAAAACCGGTATCTCTTGTGGCGCTGATAATATCTTCCGAGAATGAACCATACTTGATATTACAAATCATGGCGGCGTTAATCCGTGCCATAAAAGATAGTAAAATTCTGAAAGTTTTGAAAAGAGGCATAAAGGCGAGAGAAATCTATAATAGTTTTAAAAGCCAGAATTCAACAAAACTGATTCTTGCTCGTGATATTATGCGTCCGGTAAAGATTTTCGCAAAAATGAATGATAACGTT
>JAHIZQ010000034.1 GCA_018814505.1 Candidatus Omnitrophota bacterium | reverse complement strand
ATCTTTTTTTTCTTCCCATTTTTCTTTTTCAACCAATTCCTTTATTCGTTCATATCTTTTTAATACAGAACGAAATTTCGCCCCAACCTGGCTAGTTTTCAAACTTGGATGTTGTGTCATTCTTCTGCCTCCCCTTTACTGAACCGACATTAATCAAGATAAGACTAATATCTGATGTTATGTTTAATTTGTTTTTTTGAAAAATTTATATCATTCTATTCGTTTTATATAACAATCCGTGTATGTTTCCGTCAACTTTTCTTTCGCATCTTTAGCTTCTTTTATTGTTTCATAACCTACCGCGGAAACCTGATACCATTCCCCTTTTTTCACTACCTCCACGTTTAAATTCATTTGCTCAAGGGCGTGGATTTCCTTTTGCGCGGATTTTTCGTTTTTAAACGACGCAAGTTGTATAATATACACCGATCCATCTCGCGTACTACTGGCTTTCTCCGACGTGGTCACTATTTCTTCGCCTAAAATCAATGCATTATCAGTATTGTCAAAGTTTTCTTCAATTTTTCCAGGAACATCTTCCGTAACGGGTTCCTCTAGTTTTACAGGTTCTTTCTGCACTAAAGGCTCAGAATCTAATAATTGAACTGCACCCAAATCCTCTTTTAAAACTTCATTTTGTCCAATTACCGGCATTTCACTAACAACAAACTTTGCGTTCATGCGTGTTTCGCCGGATTTAACACCAACAGCGTACGAAATAATCAGCAAAACTAACACGCCAATACTTAAAATAACTATGTATTCGACAGGAATCCTTATATAAGCTAACAGCCTTTTTTCAGAATACCGCTTTATCCTTCGCGGTTTCTTTACTGTCGTTAAATAAGAAACTCCTTCTTCAAAAAAATCTTTTTGAAAATCTTTATCTGTCATTTGAACCATGTTTTAGCATATAAACACCTATACCCAAGATGTGTATTATACTAAATTTTAAAATTTTAACAAGTTTTTTTCGAAATATAGCCAAAAACTAACTTTTTTAAATTAACATTTATATGAATTTCTATCTGTCCGGCAAAAATTAGCACATCTAAATTGTCCTTCCTCGAAAGTTTATAGACACTAAGCCCGTCTATTCCTTCGATAATAAATGAGATATTTTTGCAGGATGCTTGTGCAAAGCGTCTTAATCCGGGAGAACAAAATCGTACATCGCTTTGAGCAATTCGTGGTTCCCATTATACTCAATGGACGCGCTATACCATCCATCATCTTCAAGCGACAGCATACCTTTTTTTATAAAGTTGTCATCCATGGCAGTTATGATCTCTGGAGAAAATGATAATTTTACGCCTAAAAATACATTGCTTGGAACTTTATCGAAAGTATAGTTTCCTTCTATTTTAATATTTTTTGAATCCGCTTTAAACCCTGTTATTTTAAAAAGTTTTCTATTAATCAACGTGTTAAAACTTATATTTTCATATGTACGTCCAGATTCAAAAGAAAAAGCCAGTACTCTGTCACCCGGCGGCAAAATGCTAGTTTCGTTACTAATAAACTTAACACCTGACATTTTACAAAAAAACTCAAGTTGTGGATTTTTAAATAACACTAAACTCGTTACGTTAATACGCATTTCTTTCACATATACATCAAATTTTCCATCCTTACCATGTATTTCTAATTCCTTAATTTTACTGCGTCTAAAAATACTGTCACCCCACTGAGCGTACGTCACCCTATACGCAGTGCAATTATTTATAACAAATGTGACTATTTTATCAAAAAATAGAATTGCCAGAAAGGCCAAAAGAAAACTAAATATTAATACCTTTAAAAAACCGTATTTATGTTTTTTAATTTTTCCCATTTTTCATCAAATCTTCAATTATGTTCATAATTTTCATATCACGTGTATAACAGTACCCTTTCGCGGAACCTATACTGTCTTCTTCCAAAACACCTAATTTAACTAATTCATCCAAAACAGGTTGCACATTTCCCCTTCTGCTACATACCCACGCGGAAATACCACTAGCACTATCCACACTCGACTGATTCTGGAAAAAAAAAGATACTACGTCTTTCATTAATTTATCTTTCATAATGCGCTCTAGCTTATCCTTCATAGTGGCCTCCTATCTCCCTTTTCAAAAGCCTCTCAATGTCTTTTCTTCTGACCGCGTAACAAAAAATATCCACAACATCCGGATCAAATTGCGTTCCTGAATTTCTCACAACTTCCTTAATCGCGATATTAACCGAAAGGGCTTTTCTGTATGGTTTTTCCGTAATCATTGCTTCAAAAGCACTTACAATCGCTAAAATTCGCGCGGACAGAGGAATTTCCTTACCCTTTAAACCTCTCGGATAGCCTGTCCCATCATAGTTCTCGTGATGGTAAAGAATAATCGGAACCAGCGGCTTCAATGGTTTAAACTTCGAAAGAATAGACGCTCCTTTCATAGAATGCGTTTTTACGATATCATACTCCTGCCCAGTTAATCCGCTTTTTTTCATAAGAACTTTTTCAGGGATACTTATCTGGCCGGCATCATGTAGCATTGCCGCGTACTGCAACATTTTTGTTTCGCTTTCATTCATATTGAACTTCAACCCAATAATGCTGATAAGTTTCAAAAAAGACGCTTCCGCCCGATGTGCTCCATGAGGCCTGTTTTGCAAAAGTTGGGCAATACATTTAATACTGCTTAAAGTTAAATCTGTTTGTTCCTTGAAAAGTTGGGCATTTTTAATCGCGATCGCGGCTTGCTCTGAAAGTGTTTTCATTATGTCTTCATCAAATTCTGAAAATTTTGTACCGTCTAATTTATCATAAAGCGTTATAACACCAACAACATCTTCATCTATCATAGGATAAGCTAAATAGTTTCGTCCTCGTATAGGCCGGCCCTGTTTAACCGCACGCCCTGGCGCATATTTGCCAATTTGTACTTTTTTCAGCTTAGTCTTTTCTTTTCTAAGATCTATCGTAGTACGTGGCAGTAATACTTTTCTTTTCTTATCTACAAGCTTGATTGAACATCTATTCGCGCGGATAACCTGAAGGGAAAGCCTGGCAACACGCGGAAGCAGTTCGTTAAGGTCCAGTGTTGACGTCATTAACCTGTGTACTGTGTGCACAGTTGAGAGCGCGATAGCTCTCGGCCGTACAGTTTTATTCAATTCTTCAAGTTCTATCTCTTTGCGCGATTCCCTTATAATCGTATCGACAAAAGAAGTAAAAACGTGCTGAAACTCTAATGATATCTCTTTTTTTAGTTCACAAACTAGAAGCATTCCAAAGATATGCCCATCATAAACAAGCGGATAACTCGCGCTAAAAATTTTTTCACCATATTCAAATTGCTCAAGAGTTTTTTTTCGCCGGGATTTTTTAAAAACTTTATGTATTTTTTTTAATTTATTCCTAAATTCACTTTCTGTTTTAACGTTTTTGCTTATATATTTCGCAATCTCCATATGTTTCAGCTCCCCAGACCGCACAGGAAGTATTGGTATTATTATCCATACAGGGTTTTTCAAATACTTGTTTAAAGCAGACGATTCCTGTTTTAAATTCCAATTTTCATTAAATTTTGACAATATTCTTTCCATACAAAGAATCGCTCCTTTAATGCTTTTACACCCTTTCATACGGTTCAAAAAACTTTTTATACTGGTCTAACGCATACCGATCTGTCATTCCGGCAAGATAATCGCATATTGCTCGATATTTGCCATATGTCGAAATTTTTTCAAAAGCCTGAGGTTGAAGCTGTTTAGGGTTGTCACAATAAATCTCAAAAAGGCTCTTTAAAAACCTTGCCGCTTTATTTGCCATCCTTACAACACGATAATGTTCATATAGCTTTTTTTTCAAATTTTTTTTCAATGAACTACGTTTACATTCCATTTTTTCACTAAATATTACTATTTTTTTAGTATTCGTTTTAGAAAGGCACCCTAAACTATTTATGCGAAGTTTATTAATCTGTTTCAAGGCATTATCAACTATGTCTGTTACTTGAACATCTATCAGGTGCCGAATAATCTGGGATCTCCGAATCTCTTCATCGACATTTAAATTCTTCTTTTCTACGGACGTTACGGCCTCCTCCCACATCTGGATACCTTCAAAATCTTTTTCTGTTAAAAGTCCGCTTTTTAACCCGTCGTCTAAATCGTGATTATCGTACGCAATTTCATCCGCAATATCTACAACTTGTATTTCTAAAAGTTGAGCGCCTTTAATATCCCCGCTTCGTTTCTTATCAAAAGGACTTGCGTGCCGTATAATACCTCTACGTACTTCCTGTGTTAAATTCAAGCCATTAAACGCGGCATATCTTTTTTCCAAAAAGTCAACAACTCTCAATCCATGCGTGTTATGGTCAAACCCTCCGTGCTTCGCCATAAGACTGGCTAAAATATCTTCTCCGGCATGCCCAAAAGGTGTATGCCCCAAATCATGCGCCAAAGCAATAGCTTCAACAAGTTCCTCATTAAGCCTCAGCGCTCGCGCGATTGTTCTGGCAATTTGCGCCACTTCAATCGTATGAGTAAGCCTCGTCCTATAATAATCTCCTTCATGATTAACAAAAACCTGCGTTTTATACTCAAGTCTACGAAAAGCAGTCGAATATACTATTCTGTCTCTATCGCGTTGATACACACTTCTGTAAGGATGTTCTTTTTCCTTGTATTGCCGCCCTTTTGTTTCCGCGCTCTTCATAGCATAAGGAGCCAGCCATTCGTATTCTCTTTTTTCGATTTCCGTTCTGCTAAGTATATCCATAATTGACATCGTTTCGCTATCTTATAAAATATAATAACACAAATCCGGCTGATCCCACAATAAAAATCAGTCCTGTATCCCAACCTATCTTTGACCTGTCTTGCTTTTTTATAAACATACTGCCTGCGGCGATTATAGATAAAATCAACACTAAAACCGTTGCAAGAATTTGTCCCGGCGTCAATAACCCCAGAATAGGTTTTTTACACAACACATCAAAGAATGGTATTATGCAAACGTCAAAAAGATTACTACCTAATATATTTCCAACCGCCATATCAATAGAAGCGGCTCTAAGGGCAGTAAAAGAAACAATTATTTCGGGCAACGAAGTTGCCACACCCAAAATCAAAGTACCGGTAAATGTTTCCGACATACCTGTAGAAAGAACTATCTTTTCACTTATTTTAGCCATCCACATTCCAAGAAAAATTACTACAACTAAGAATAGTATAAATTTCGCCCAAATATTCCAAAAAGATTCGGTTTCAACGTGATATATACTTTTATGCCCGGTTGAACTTCTTTTGTGAACAAGCCTTAGGTAAACAAAATAAATCAGCACGATAAAAATGCTTTCTATTCCAACCCTTCCAAAAACCGGCATAAAACCAGTCTTAAAGCGCAAAATTATGGACACCAATACAACTGAAACCACACCAACAACAAAAATACCTGTAACCCGGTTTAACGAAGAAACTTTTGAAAGAATTCTGCCTTTTCCGGAAAAATAGTCCAAAGCGCTTAAAATCATCAGGTTCGCCATTACAGAACCTACGATATCTCCATACCCCAAACCTACTTTATCCAAAGCAAAAACAGCAACGCCTCCTGTAACAATTTCAGGAAAAGATGTTGCCACGGCAAGAAAAAACATACCAATCACACCTTCTTCAAGATGAGTTCTGTCAGAAATAATTACGCCTTCTTTGCATAGGTTATATGCAAAGAAAGTCAATAATACTCCGCAAATCAAAAATTCAAACCAAACCATAACTCTTAGCCACATTTGTAGGGGCACAGGCATGTTTATGCCCTTATGGATACCTTGGCCCTACACCTTTATATTTGACTTTTTAATTTTAGTCGTCAATTCTTACAATTTTTGACTGGATGATACCGTCATTGATCTCAATTATCCCGATAGAACAATACGGCGCAAAAATTTTGTCTGTCGCACTTCCAGGATTTAAAAAAAGAGTGCCGTTTATTTTTTTGTTAAACGGCACATGCGAATGTCCAAAAATAATAATATCCAGTTTTTTCTTAAAAGTATCCGCGGCAATTCGCGCAACCTGCGAAGCAGCCCCTCTTCCGTGAGTCACGCCTATCGTTTTACCGCTTGCTTCAAAAACAATTTTCTCAGGAAGCTGTTTTTTTATTTCCAGGCTGTCCATATTTCCACGTACCGCCTTAATCTCAGCGATTTTCTTAAGCTCTTCTAAAACCGACAATTCTACCGAATCTCCCGCATGAACAATAAAGTCACACTCCTTAAAATATTCATAAATTCTGTCGAAAAGCTTTGAAGGAAAAGAAGAAATATGTGTATCAGCAATAACCCCAATTTTCATAATATAAGCTCAAATTTTCCAAATAAGCGAAGATTTTTATTAAGTTTTTCAATGCTCCAAACCCACACGTCATGCTCCTTAGCTAAAAGAAAAGCATTTTGTTCTATTCCCCCGAGAGGAATTAAAATTTTTCGGGAAATTTTTACACCATCATCCTTCGGCTTACATTCACATAACCTATGGACATCATTCTCATCCGCTATATCATTCTCTTTAACATGACATACCCATTCTTTATTTAAGAATCTTCCCCTTATACGAATACCGTTATTACTAACATAAGCACTTTCTATCGAATCAAAACGGGGCATTTTACGATAACTCATATTTATCTGCATTTTGCTATTATCAAAAGCCTTAAATAATCTGCAAACTATATCTTTTACGCTTTGCCGGTTAAACTCACAATGTTCTTTAAAATCATTTTCCATAAAACGCTTAAATTCAAGATACTTTATGTCTAAATCATCAATCATTGACTGTGCCTTAAGACAATAAACATATTTAATCCAATACTCAAAAAGCTTGTCTGATATTTTGTAAAAAACCCCATTATTAAACACGAGATCCATTTCCTGAAGCCTTTGCAGTTTCATTCCAAGATCCTTATCCGTTCTTTTTAAATCCTTTTGTATGGCTTTCATCGTACAGTTTCCACGAGCCAAAGACATCAAAACGGGAATAAATTTTTTTCTTGTTTTCTTTTCCAGAAAAAAATTCAGATTATTGGTAAAATACTGGTTAAGCACACCGTTCGAATTATATAATGTGCTCGCAAAAACTTCTAATAAACACTCTTTCATGTCAGCATTTTGTCCCTTTTCTTCCATGAATTCACAAAAGCTTTTTGCAAAAACTTCAAGATAAAAAGGGTTTCCCTGAGAAATTTGTATGAAATAATTTTCGACTTCCTTTAAAGACTCGAAACGCTTCATTTTATCGGAGATAAACGCTCTTGCTGTACAGCTATCAAACCCGTTGACCTCAATAACTTCAAAATTTCCGAATAAAAGCGAAAGCTTTTCCGATAAAATATCTTTTAGTAGACTTTTTTGGGAACTTGAAACAACATACATTGTATTTTTTTGAACCATAATAAATCTGCCGAACACTTGAAAAGGTTTTTTGAGTTTAAAATTTGAAAGGTTATGAAACTCATCCAGGATTACTATGCAATTTTTACCGGTTTCATTTTTAAATACCGCGGTAAGCTCGAGCATTTTTTCATAAGCAATGTTATTCTTTTTACACGCCAAAAAATCGCAAACATCATCCATACATTTTACTGTTACAGGTATTATCCCACGGCACATTTCCTTTAATGATTCAAATCCGTCATTTGTATTACCTTTTATTCCAGATTGAACTTCTCTCTGAAACCGCGATAAAAGCGAGCAAGACCCCTGCACGTCTGATTTCAAATAATGATACAGTAATGTTCCCATGAACTGGGTACAAAATATACGAAAATCTACATCATCCAATTCTATGTACAGGGGAACAACTTCGGGATCTCTTATACTTTTTAAAAAATTACGGAGGATTGATGACTTGCCTGCAAGCATAGGTCCGGTTAAAGCCATATTCTGTCTGTATCCGCTTTTTAACGCGGTAACTCTTTTATGAAGCGAACTTAGAACGTCTTCTCTGCCAAAAAATTTTTTTCCAAAAACCGGTTCTATAAACATATCGCTATCTTTCAAATCTACCTTTTTGAATAAAAAATCTTTCATGAACGCGATTTATGAAGTTTCTAACAAAAAACAGCTAAAGAGTTAAATCTAACCGTAAAACACTTTAAACTCTACACAACGTTATTATTCAAACCTATAATGTAATTAAATTTTTTGTTATTCTTACTGCGCGAAAACCATATCAAATTCAAAAATTCATATCCACCATATGTCTAGCATTAATTAATATATATGCAAACAACGCTAATTGCAAGGCATTTAACCAAAGCTGAACAACTTGGAGCGAGCGAGGGGAATCGAACCCCCGTTACCAGCTTGGGAAGCTGGAGTTCTACCATTGAACCACGCTCGCTCAAAATTTTGTAAGTTTTTCAAAATGCCGATATCTCTTCTCGATATCTTCACGTTTCGCTTTTAAAAGACCGTTAACGCTAAAATTCTCAACCGTAAAAGATGCCAATATGCTACCATACACTAAAGCTCTTCTCAATACTTTATCCGTAACCTTCCGTACATTGGAAAGGTATCCGGTCACACCGCCGGCAAAAGTGTCGCCTGCTCCCGTTGGATCTGAAATTTTTTCTAAAAGATACGCCGGAACCATACACCTAAGCCCTTTTGAAAAAAACAATGCGCCATGCTCTCCTTTTTTTATAACAATCATCTTCGCGCCTTTTGAACTGATATACTTAGCGGCAGACAAAAGATTTGTTTCTCCCGAAAGTTGACGCGCCTCCGCATCGTTTAGCAAAAATAAATCCACTTTTTTTAAAAGTTTCAGTAAAGCTTTCTTTTTATGTTCAATCCATAAATTCATGGTGTCACACGCAACTAAACCCCTGGGTTTTACCTGCTCAAAAATCCAATCCTGTAACTCCGGGTCAATATTAGCTAAAAGCAGATTATCCTTTTGGGTTACATTGTTCGGAATCTTCGGTCTAAAACCTTCAAACACGTTAAGATGCGTACTAAGAGTCTCGGCATAACTCAAGTCATAATGATAACAAGCTTTCCAACGAAATGTTTTCCCTTTTTTTTGTTCAAGACCCAAAGTATCAATGTTTCGTTTTTTGAACATAGTAAAATACT
>JAHIZQ010000300.1 GCA_018814505.1 Candidatus Omnitrophota bacterium | reverse complement strand
GCTGTTTCGGATTTTTTTCAAGATTGTAATAAAATGGCTCAAAGTCGACATTATGGTCGAGTGAGATGTGGTTTTGGCTGTCCTTGAAAATAGCAAGGCTGCAAGAATTGGCGCAGTTCTTACGTATGGTCGGAAACCTCACCTCTTTATTTATGTTTCTATGATCTCATCATTCCCTTGCCTTTTTTGCAATTGCGCTTAATCTTTCTATATCATTTTGAGTGATATCAATATTAAAAGCTTCTCCGATAACTTGAGTCCATCCATGTATAAAATATATCCATCCATCCTCAACATGTAAGTTTTGTTCTTTCATCTGTTTTTCTGCCTGATAAAGAAACTCCAGGCTTCCTCTATAGTTAAACTCCCAGACATAACTATTTGGAGGGAACAACACGTCATCTGATATTGGAGAACCAGGTCTATCCTTCCCCATTCCCGTAGCGTTTACTATCAGTGAACCTTCAGGTAAATCTGCCACAACATCATCATTTGTTTTGTGGGCACCAACCTGAACATACTCGACCTCAGTTGTCTCCCCAATTCTCTCATGGACCTTTTTACAATGATCAAGTCTGCCCAAACTTCTATTTGAAATAATTATTTTTGAAGGAATATTTTTTTCATGTTGTTTTCTCATGAGATAGGCGCTCAATGCGATGCCGCTGCCTCCCGCTCCCATAATAAATACCTGTGTACCCTTATTATCGACCCAATGATTTTCGGGTAAAAAGGATTCAAGGGCCAGCCCAGCCGATATGGGATCTTTTGCATGTCCCCTCAATTCACCATTCTTTTTAGATATACTCGATATTTCTCCAAAGATCTTCGCATATTCATCAAGATAATCAAATAAATGACCAGCTGCCTGGACAATATTAATCTTGTGCGTAGTTACTAAAGCACCTTTGGCGTTTTCGTTTTCTTTAATATGCCTTACGATAGCCCTATATTTTTCCTCAGGCCCACCTACTTCGACATCATACCCAACGATTTGAGTTATAGGGATCTCTAATTCCTTGATCCACCATGGGAAAATCTTCATAATTGAAGATTTTGAAGTCGTCACGCCAATAAAATAGAATGTCGGGCTTTCTGGCCTTTTCAACATATACCTCATCTCCTTTACTTTCTTTTAAATGAAAGTGCTGTTTGGGGATTTTTTACCGTTATAGTGTCTATATCTTCTTCACTAATTCCGAACTTTAATAACATCGGCATGAAATGAGTTAGGATAAAATCAAGGCCTATCGGTCCGCCATAGGTCAGAAATCTTTCTCGCGTGGAATCCATACCTATAACTATTTGATTGCAAAAGCCATTTTGAATCATCGTCTTTAACATTGAAACTTCTATCTCATCCGAATGATACTTGGAGCGAGCAATTGTATCATATGCTAAAAAGACGCCAAGCTGGGCGACCTCAATATGCTTACTGATATTAATCACCCTGTCCATATGACTTATTATAATACTCTGACTTGGTACCCCTCCAGCAATAAGATACTTTGCCTGTTCCAATCCCCATTTTGAGAGTTCTGTATGGGTGAGTATCGGCGCACCAGTTTTCTTGTGTGCTATGATCGCAGCCTTAAAAACCTTTTTATTTTTCTCAGTCAAACCTTGTTCATCCGTGGCAATCTTTATAGCGCCTGCTCTGATGACACTTCTCCTCCTAAATGAATCATAATAATCATAGTCATACATGCCTTCTTCAATCTCAGAGATAAAGAGATCGGCAATCTCTGAAAGGTGGGCATCAAAAGACCAGAAATCAGGCTTATAAAAAGTGGATTTATGCAAACCCGTTGATGGGACAATGTTGATTTCTGTTTCCCTGCATAATCTTTCAAGCAATGAAGCATGCCTTCCGGCTCCGAACGGTTGAGCATCTAAAACACACCTTCCCCCTTTTTCAATAAATCTTAATACCTCATTTTTTGTCTTATCATAGCTATTGAGCAATAGATTTTCAGGTAACTGGGTTTGTTCCGTCTTAAAAACAAACAAATGGTCATGGCAATGAGTAAACCCCAGGGTACCGGGAGCTAGATCACCTTTTATGGTGCGAACAAACAACTATTTTCCCATTCGCCCGTATCTCGGATTTTCAAGGAGTGCAGGTTTTCCGTTTTTTTCAACGACTATGTGCCTGAACCCATTGTCCTCGATACTTTTGTAATCGTGTCCTGCATCCCCAGGATAAGCAGGTAGAGAGATTAAGGGTTCATCACCAATATTTATGGATCTATGTGCATAATATCCGGGAACATACACAACCCTACCGGGGTACATATTTTCTAAAATAGGATTTCCATCCTTTTTCTCCATAAGGATACAACCATTTCCCCTTATACAATAGTATATCTCAGCGGTATCAAGTCTTGAATGAAAATGTCCCTTTGTCATGAAGTATTCATTTCCTATCTTGCCGGGGTACGTGATACTGGAGCAGAATCGGATCTCACCATTTACCTCCGGAATATTCTTTTCATAGACTTCATATGCCAGTGTGTCACCGTTCTTTTCTAGGAAATCCTCTGCGGCATCCGGATCGGAAAATATGCTTACCAACGTGCTGAGAGATCTCTCAATGTGGGTATCATAGTCATCCATTTTTCCGGTTACAGAATTAATCTTGACCGAGAAAGGAAATGCAACTGCCCCATTTTCCATTTTTATCTGCATTCTTATCTTTATCCTATATGATGATTCTTATGCTTTTATTCAGATTATCTGTTACGGTCTTATACCTTCCCTCTAATTTGAGAAACAACCTTGCCGACTAAAAGTGCATTTTC
>JAHIZQ010000299.1 GCA_018814505.1 Candidatus Omnitrophota bacterium | reverse complement strand
TTTAAAATATGAAATACCCATCTCATCCAATTCTGATTCAACGTATTTTTTCGCCATTTTTACTTCTTTTAAATTTTTTTTAAGCACTTCAGGATTATTCATAATGATTTCCGCGAATTTCGCGGCAAAAGCGTTTGTTTCATACATGGGTCGCACTTTACGCAAAGCCTCTATTATTTTATCCGCGCCAACAACATACCCTAACCGAGCAGAAGCTAACGCCATTGCTTTTGAAAACGTTCTGGTTATAATCACATTGGAAAATTCTTTTATAAGTTCCAAAGCCGTTATCGGATAAAAAGGATAATATGCTTCATCTATCAGCAAAATACTTTTGTTTTCACAAGCAGAAAGAGCAATCTTTTTTATATCGTCTGGAGGCAAAATAGTTCCCGTAGGGCTATTTGGATTTGCTATACACACTAGCTTAGGTTTAAAATCACTAATTTTCTTAATAACACTATCCGCGGATAACGATAAATCTTTATCATAAGTCACCTTTTCCAGCTTAGCTTCAAATATACCCGCATACACATAAAACATCGCGTATGTAGGCTCCAACAAAACTACTACATCACCTTTTTCAACAAAAACTTCAAATACTGCTTTTATTCCGGCATCTGATCCCGCAGTTACATATATATTGTCATTTCCACATTTTAAACTTTTCGCTATTTTTTCTTGTAAACTATAAATTTCAGGATACGCGGTTAAAAAATCCGGCGTGATTTCTTTCTTAAGAATATCCATAAATTTTTCAGTAAAAACCGCTATGCCTTCATTCTTGTCCAACCGCGTATAATCCAGACGTTTTTCCGCTGAATTTTTAAAACGCTCTACTTTTTTCAAATGTTCTTTTATGGGTAAATCCATACTAAAATCTCCTAATATATGCTAATTCGCCTGAGCAAAACCGCAGGCTTTCTCCATTTCACTGTCATTCTGGCTGTCCTGCCTGTCTCGAGTGATATCGGGAGAAACCTGTCGAAGACGCAAGCTTTCCCATTTCACTGTCATTCTGAGCGAGGCCGCAGGCCGAGTCGAAGAATCTCAGCTCCTTCGACTTCGCCCCTTACGGGGCTACACGAGAAGGAAGAATCCTTCTAATACGACAGACTATTTTCACTAAACCCGTTTTCTTTTAGCCAAAACTCTACCTGAGGCACTTGCCACTGGAAATCAACATCACATCCGCCCCATTGTTTAATCGGATATATTTTTCGCCCCATCCATTTTTGAGGTAAAAGCCCTTGTTCCAGATTGTCCAGGCATCTTGGCTTGACGAGAGATAAACATACATCCGCGAAATACACGTCTCCCTGAGCATCACGATCACAGTTTATTTCAATATCCTTCCGGTAGTTTTCAAACGGTATAAACGGCTCTAAAAGACCGTCTTCTCTCTCTCGCCTCGCGCGAACCGGAGAATACATATTATATTTTGAGACTGTTATAACAGAATCTAAATCTTCTCTTTCTCTCAAAACCCTAACACCTTCTTCAATCTGCTCAGGCAAAATACAAGGCGCGTTACAAAAAAGAAGAAGAATTAGTTCAATATCATTTCCTAAACTTTTTATATATTCATACCCGTGTTTAAAAGCGTCTTCTCCTAAAGCTTCTTTTGTGCAAAGATAATCCGGACGGTCAATAACCTCAACATTATTTTTGCGCGCTACTTCTTTTATCTTGGCTGAATCTGTTGACACATACACTTCATCAACTGACGGCGCATATTTAGCCGCAAGAAGAGGATATTCCATTAAAGGCCGCCCTAACACAGGATACAGATTTTTCCCAGGAAACCCCACACTTCCTTCTCTTCCTAATAAAAGTGCCGCTATCATTGTACTCCTTTTGTAGTGAATCGTGAATGGTAGATGGTGCATGGTGGCCGCCGAAGGCGGGCCTGCCTCTGGCAGGCACTATTCACTATTCACAATCCACCATTCACAAGTTTATTTATTTCCAGCGCTCTGTATGAACATTTGTCGCATGCTTCTAGTTTATGCGAAACGCCCTGCTTGTGAAGCTTGCGGAAATTTTCCATTTTCGCGCTAAGCCACTCTTTCTTTAAATCTTTATCTCGAACGTTTCCCAGTTCCATCTCCGAGGAATCATCCACCCCGTGCAGAAGACATGGCAAAATCGTACCGTCCCACAATATAACCATTCTCTGCCACAAGAAAGGGCATGCCCAATCCGCTTTTTTACCTTTATGGTTTACCCCCGGGCCCTCGTCCCTTGCGTCTAAATAACCCACTTCATCTGCTAAAGGCCGCCACAAATCTAAATATTCCTGCCAATGCGCTTTTATCTCCGGCATCATAACAGCCTGTATCCTTATTTTTGGATAATCTACGTTTAGTTCTTCCCGAACTTTTCTTAAAGTTACTATATTTTGGTATACTATTTCAAAACTAGCACCAAGCCGATTTTTCTCAAAACTTTCTTTATCCCATCCGTCACAAGAAACAGAAATGCGGTTAAGACCCGCCTCTATAAGTTCTCTCGTTTTATTTTCATCAAGAAGAACACCGTTAGTGTTAAAATACATATCAATTATGCCCTTGCCTCTCGCATAACTAACCATTTTGGTCAAGTTCTCATGAAGCAATGATTCTCCACGCAAACTAAATTTTATTGAATACAAACCGTTTTCTACTCCCGCAGCAATGATCTTTTTAAAAAGATCAAACGGCATTTTTCCTTTTTTGTTTTCACCCCACTTATTATGGGTTGAAGCACAATAAGAACATTTCAAGTTGCAAAT
>JAHIZQ010000298.1 GCA_018814505.1 Candidatus Omnitrophota bacterium | reverse complement strand
GTATCTATCTGCAATATCGATTTCTGTTTTTTTCGCGACTTTTTTTTTGCGGAACCATCATCTTTAACGATTTTCAAGGAATCAAGATTTACTTCACCTTTCACGTTTTTCACAACAACAAGCTCTTTAAGGTTTATTTTCATTTCCAAGAGATGCACTTTTTTCTTAAATATTGCCACTAAGTCGTAGTTAACATAAACCTCAGGCATATCAAGCATTATCCTATCGTGATATCCTCTTGGGTTATATATCCGCAGATTACTGATCTCTAAAACCGGTTTTACAATTCCCAGCCGGAATTTTGACATTTTAAGCTGAAGCCCTGTCACACTTCGAACAATATGTTCTACCACAACCTGGATAATAACATCCTTACTGAGAGAAATGACTACCACAATCAAAGCTGTATATGTTAAAATTCGTATTGCTTTTTTCATTCAACTTCCCCATCTGTCAAAAATAGTTAATCTTCTTCAGTCGTTTTTTTTAACTCTTCTCTAATTATGTTTATCGCGGAAATTGTTTTATCCAGTTTTTCATCCAGATCTTGTGTCCATTTCAACTGTTCGTCATCCATGGAATCAACATTTTCTTCCTCATCAGAGAAAGAGTCAACCGTTTTCCGTATTTCCACCAAAAGTTTCTTTGTTTTAGCGACGGATTTTCTAAATCTTCGCGCCCAGTTTTTTTGCGTGTCATTCTTCGGTGCTTTAAAATCATCTTCTCCTTCGGATTTTCTAAGCTGTTTTACTTCTTCCTGCACACTTTTCAGGACATTTATTACCGCGTCCAATTTTTTATCAACATTTTTTTCAGAACCAGCTCGTTCTTCACGAAAATTTTCTTTTTCATCTTCAATCCCGGTTTCAGCCCAAAGTGAACCAACCGCAAAACATAAAACTAAACTGCCTAAGATCGCTATGTGGGTACGTGGCTTATTGCCTCTACTTCGAATCATTTGACTCTCCTAGAAATAACCTACTTAAAATTTTCAATCCACTAACATTCCGCCCTTTTTGTCAATTATATTGCTCTTTTCTTCTTTTTTCTGCGTATTGGCGCCTTCGTCCATTCCGCTCTTAACCCTTTCACCTTTCATCGAAAAATAATCCCCTGACTCTAATCCCTGGTTAGGAGCGCGCACGCCCCGTTCTGAAAAATAGTCTCCGGATCCAAAATCCTGGCCGCTTGCCCGCACGCCTTGCTCTGAAAAATAATCTCCAAAACCCAAATCCTGACCGCTTGCTTTACTCCCATTTTTTGACGAATAATCTCCAGCAAAGACACTGCCAGATAAAAACGCAACCGCCACCACAAAAAAGGCACATACTGCCCTATTCATAATTATCCCTTTCATTTTTATCGGGTTAAAAATGTTTAAGACACTTTTATTCCCCGGCAATTTTATTGTATAAAAGCGCGAAAATAGCGCAAAAAATACCTATATCAAAAAAACCATACACCGCACCGATTACGCTCCCAAGAGGGCTAATCGAATATCCTATGTAATACATTTTACCGACAATTGTAGGATCCCCGGTATTCCCCGTAAACATCATAACCCACCATGTCAGAACAAACACGGAAAATCCCCACAAAATACCACCCGCTAAAGAAAACGCTTTTACGTTCAGCTTCATATCTCGCCTCCTATATTTTTGAGTCCCATCAAACAATTCCCGGCACACTGATCCCTCGATAAATCGCTAAGTGATCCTGGGATTGCACTAAAGCTTTTTTCTTCCGCCAAAAATTATTATAAACAAATTCTGTTATTTCCTTTTTTTGGCCCGCGTTATAGTTGTGAACGTTAGGATAAAGCATTATCATCCATATTACGGCCATGAATTTCTCGAAATCATTTAAATTGAAATAGACATTGCTCGTTTTTAATAAAATCTGTGCTTTTTTAAAAACTTTTGACTCCTTCAATTCCCGATAAAGATGAATTAAATTTTGATTATTCCGGCAGGCAAAATATTTACATACAAAATGATTATAAAGCCACGTCGTAGTCTGCGTATTATCACTTTCCGCTGACATAAGAACAATATGCATTGCTCCTTTCGGGGCTAATATTCCGTGATACAGATTATTTATAACCACATGCCAGTTTTTTTCCTCCGAATAGTACAAGGAATGATGCATAGCAATAAGATCAACTTTTTTGTTATTTAATTCATTTTTTAAAAATTTCTTTGTGTTTTCCGGGTTAATAAAAATTTTGTTATAGTCCTTGCAGATAGTCTTCACCTGCTCCGTATACTGACGACAAATCCTCTCCTTTACAACATTAAGCGCCTCTTTTTCCACATCCATCAAATAGAGCCCTCCTCTAAAGGCTGTTTCTAAAATACGGAACTGGGGTTCGGCATTCGACCCTATTGAAAGAGCTCGCAAAGGTTTATTTAAAGAAACCGTTTTTGTTAGTGTTCTGATAACCTTGGCAAGTTCTTCTCCAATATCCACTTTATCATTACTGTATCGCGCCCAAATTTTATTTTCCTGATACATCTTAGAATCTGCTATCTTAATGCCACGCTTTATCATCTTTTCATTGTATGGCAAATATTTCATTTCTAATCCTCCATTCCTAAACAAGTCTACACAAATAGCCCGTTACATGCAAATGTTACCAAACGAAATATACTCTTGCCCCACAAAAATTTGAGCTTTTAATTAGTAGAGTGTATACTTGGTTACTGATACAAGCGTGCGGCTATCTGGCGCAAAAATGAAACTATATTTTTAGTCTTATGTCTGTAAGAAAATTTTAGTTCTCAAGTCAGGAGGAACACATAAATGCGAATCATAGAAAAAAGTAAAGTTCAACTTACAAAAGAAATCTGCTCCTTAGAGAAACAAATAACCAAACTTAAAAACCTAAAACACACACAATTCTTAAAGGATAAAGAGCTTTACCGCATAGGCTGGCTGTTAAGCAAAAACTCCAAATTTACAGCTAAATCCAGGCAAAAGATTTACTCACAACCTTACGGTGACCTTTCAAAACACAATACATGCCGCGTTTTACTTGATTCTGTGGGTAAAGATATCCTAACAGACATTGTAAACGATTATCTGAACTTTCTTGAAACATCTTCCGCGGTATATGAAGAAAACGGTGATTATGCTTTAGGACTTTTTAGTTCCGGTTGGTGCCGTTTACTTGACAAAGCGTCTCGGAATCTCTGCAAAACTAAAAACAATTTAACGGCAATTAAAAGCGGAAAATGGCATTGCCATGAATCCTGCTGGACAAAAGCTTCTTTAAATTCAATAAAAAAAGCTCGCCCCATTGATGTTGAGTGTGCCGGGGGCTTACACTTATATGCTGTTCCCATACGCGCGGACAAAAAAATTATCGGATCCATTAATTTCGGCTATGGCGACCCTCCTCAAGACATTAAAAAGCTACAAAAAATTTCAAAATTATATAAAATTGATTTAAACAAACTTAAAAAAGAAGCGGCAAAATACGCGTCACGCCCGACTTTTTTAATCAGTATAGCAAAACAACGCTTAAAAATTGCCGCGAAACTTATAGGTGAAATTGTCGAACGCAAAAAAACGGAAAAAGCCCTGGACTCAGCGATTGCAAACTTAACCAAGCGAATAAAAGAACTTAATTGTCTCTATTCCCTTTCCAAAGTTCTAGAGAACTCGAATACGTCATCCATTGATAATATGCTTAATCAAATGCCGGATATCATACGCGCCGCCATGCTGGACCCTTCCCTAACATGCGCGAAAATAGTGCTTAACAATAAAGAATTTAAAACACAAAACTGTGCGGGCACAAAATGTCACAAACGCATCACCATCACTACCTCAGGTAAAAACCAAGGTTTTATACATATCGGGTATCTACACACAAAAAAGAAAACTCCTGACAAATATCTCCTAAAAGAAGAACAAGCAATGTTAAACTTAATTGCAAATCAAATCGGAAAGACCCTAGAACATATGGAAATTAAAGAAAAAATCCAAAAAGCCATGAACGTAAAATCCGATTTTATAGCCGTAGTCTCTCATGAATTAAGAACACCTTTAACAGCCATAAAAGAAAGCATCGATATTGTTCTTGACGAAAAATTATGCAAATTCGGCCAGGAACAGCAACGATTTTTAAACATCGCTAAACGAAACGTAGACAGACTCGCACGCCTAATAAACGATGTTCTGGACTTTCAAAAAATTGAAGCCGGCAAAATGAAATTTCGTTTCCAAAAACAAAACATCAATAACATAATTAAAGAAGTTTATAACACCTCACTTATTCCGGTGAAACAAAAAGATCTCTCTATCATCCTTAAACTTGACAAGAATTTACCGAAAATAAAATTATGTAAAGATACCATAACAGAAGTTTTGCTTAACATTGTTAATAATTCCATACGGTTTACACCTAAAGGAACCATTACAATCTCTACATCAAAAAACAATAGAAGCCGTATACAGGTATCGATTAAAGACACCGGTCCCGGCATACACAAAAAAGACCTGCCGAAACTTTTCCATTCCTTTGAACAAATAGATAAAGGCAATAAACGCAAAACCGGAGGCACTGGTTTGGGATTGGCAATAGCAAAAAAAATTATAGAAAAACATAACGGAGAAATCTGGGCGGAATCGAGTTTTGGTAAAGGCATGGCAATTCATTTTACTCTGCCGGTTAATATGCACCAAAAATAATTATTAAGTACCGGTTATTGTAAACTTAAAATCAAAAAAATAAACCCTACGGTTCGTGCTAATATCACCATGCTCTATTCTTTTTGTTCGATTTCTCCTATCCCATAATTCTTACGGATTTTTCCATTCTCGTATTTGAGCTTTATAAATCTACCTGGTATACTCTTTTAAACTAATTCAATACATTTCTCCAATATATTTTTTTATGAAAGGTTTTTTTATGCAAAAAAAAGTCAGCGTTCCAGTATTTATAGGAATCCTTTTATTGCTCACAGGAAACATCATCGGTGCTGGAATTTTAGGGGTACCAATTCAAACCGGGCTTGCCGGCTTTTTTCCTTCACTGATAGGAATGCTTTTCATAACTGCCGTAATGCTTTTTACGTCACTCGTTCTAAGCAATGAAGCAACTCGAACACATGAAGAAAACTTTCATTATCCTTCACTATACCAAAAATATCTGGGAAACATTGGCAAATGGGCGGCTATCGCGGCTTACCTCATAATATTTTACGGCACTTTGACTGCATATCTTAGCGGAATAACAACCATTGTGATAGAACTTTTTCATCCGCCTTTATCCACTACCTGGATATTAATAATTTTCGGCGTAACAATGTCAGCTCTTGCTATGACAAATATGGAAATATTGCGCCGCTACAACGCAGTTCTTGTTGTACTTATGCTCGCGGCTTTTGTAATGCTTATCACAATGAGTGAAAAACTAGTAGAACCAAACCGGCTTCTGCATCAGGATTGGTCTTTTTTGCCCTCTACCGTTCCCATAATAATCATGTCATTAAACTTTTACAACATTATTCCCTTGATATGTAAAGACCTTAAATGGAATGCAGACGCCACGTGGAAAACAATAGTTATAGGATTATTTATCGGATATGTACTTAATGCCATCTGGATGCAAATCAGCCTGGGAAGCCTTCCTTTGGGTGGAGATGAAATCAGCATATCAACCGCTCTTCAAAATAATTACCCCGCAACCGTACCTTTGGCTGAAAAGGTAAACTCACCCATGTTTACCTCCTACTCACTTATCTTTGCTGTCCTGGCGATTATGACTTCTTTTCTCTCTAATGGAAAAGGCCTTATGGGATTCGTTGACGACCTTTTGATAAACCATTTAAAGTTTTCAAAAAAATCCAATATCTTTGTAAGCGCGCTGATTTCATTTGGCCCGCCACTTCTTATTTCAATACTTTATCCAAACATTTTTCTTCAAGCGCTGGACATTGTCGGTGGAATAGGTCTGGTAATACTTTTTGGAATACTTCCCTGCTTAATAGCAATACTTCGCCCAAACAAAACATTCAAAATACTAGGCGTTATAGTACTAATAGTTTTTTGTTTTTTTCTATTACTTGAATTAGGTCACGAACTTGGATTCTTAAAACTCGGACCTAAGGTAGAATACTGGAAATATAATTTCACGCATAAGTGATTTGCATGGCAAGTTATTTCGTATATCGCATGTCGTATATCGTTTTAGAGACGAACAACCCCCGGGATTGTTGAAAAACCGCACAAACGAATACAAACCATAAAAAAGAAGGACACCAAGCAAGTTGTCCTTCAACTTGCGCAGGAGCCCTGAACTCCCCAGGGACGTTTTTGAGGAAAGATGGAAGAAAATTCATTTTCTTCCGGCTTGACGAAAAAACATCCCCGTATCCGCCATAGGCGGATACAAGCCATAAAAAAAGAGCTACCGTAAAACGGTAGCTCTTTTTTTATGGTGGGGCATTCAGAGTGGTCTCAAACCATTAATGCGCTTTTACCGAATATATTTCATGGCTCTAAGAAGAAAAACGTTTAAATGGTTGTTATGAGACAAGCTACCGATATTAGCGGGGGGTCAAGGGGGCTGCAAGTCCCTTGCGGAGTTTTAAGGAAATCTGCCCTTAATTTACATCCAACACACAGATTGTATTTATTTTCAGCTTTCGCGCCGTGCGCATCTGTAACTTATTTTCTGTATTTGCGGACGAGAGTGCCCTTGCCCCGTTCGTAGCCCGCTGGGGCGGGCTACTCTCTCCACCGCTCGCTGGGCCGCTCGCTCCGTTGCCTGCCT
>JAHIZQ010000033.1 GCA_018814505.1 Candidatus Omnitrophota bacterium | reverse complement strand
GAATGGATTTTTGCCCGGAGGTTTTATCTCGCGCAAAAAAAAGAGGAATCAAAACAATAGAAGCTGATGTGGATGACCAGACTGTTTGGGAAAGATTGCATTAAAACCAGGTCAAATTTGATACTGTGATTATTCCTGAATCAATTGGGTATTATGATGAAGATAGGTTGTTTGAGAATATAAAAACTATTTTAAAACCTGGTGGGGATTTATATATTCTTGTTAGCTCAGAGTTGGCCGGGCTTTCTTTTGGGTATAAAGGGTTTAACTATAAACAGATTGAGAATAAACTTAAGCGAAGCGGTTTTTTATTTAACAAAAAAACACAATGCAGGTATTACAACGGGAAGAAAACGACTATATGTTTAGTTAAGGCATCACTTCCTGTTGAAAACAAGAATACGGCAATAGAACATATTAAAAAGAAGTATGGTGTATTTGGTAGTTCTGAAAGTTTTTTTCGGTATATAGAAGGACATATTAGTACAGTAGCATCTCCTGAAGCATCAGAGCTTCGAAAAAAACTTTCAGAAGTTATTCTAAAACAAATTAGTTCATCTGGCAAAATATTGTCCCTTGCAGTTGGAAACGGTATATTTGAAGAAAATTTTGTTAGAGCAGGATGCAGTGTTACCGGAGTTGACTGTACGCCCGAAGTTTTAGAACTGGCTAAACAACGAGGTATAAATACGATAGAAGCTGATGTGAATAATTCAAATTTTTGGCTAGAACTTGAGGCAGTAGAGAAATTTGATGCGGTAATTATTTCTGAAGCAATAGGTTATCTCAATGAAGATGTGCTTTTTGAAAGAATAAAAAAAGTATTAAATCCAGGAGGACGTATATATATTTTAACAACGCGGAATTCTGAAGCGGGGATGCCGGATTATAAAAGGTTTAATTCTAGGCGGATAAGGACAAGACTTAGAAAAAGCGGATTTATTTGTTCGGAATATTTCGAAGGAAAATATTATCGGGATAGATATCTGAAAGTACGTTTGATGACAGCAGAATTACCTGATCAAGATGAAAAAAATGCGAAGGTACAAAATCAAAAAGAAACTACACTAAAAGGTAATACACAAAATTCCTGGGACGGAGAGAGAATTATCCGAAACGCTAAAGAAATTACGCCGCGTCTTGTTCAGGGCATGATTAATATAGCTGAAAAAGCTTTCGAAAAAAAAGAAAAAGTTATTTTGTATCTTGATGAAGAATTTTCACAAAAGAATGAAGGGAAGATTTACAAAGAAATACAGAACGCGATTCAATTATTAACATATATTAAAAACAACAATAAAAGCCTTTTCGAATTTTTGAACGGCAAGTTGGAAGTGCGAAGCGGAACAAAAGAAGAATTTGCGGCTAAAAAGGGAAAAGTTAAAGCAAAAAACATTATTGTTGTGACAACTAAGGCTAATTATGTTGGCGGATATTTTTCAAGCATAGAAGGTGACGGAATTATCACTGCGATTGATGACACGGATTTTTCGAAAAAAGCGTATCTGCCGCTAGTTGAAACTGTTTTTTTTGCTGTGGGGAAGTATCTTAATTGGAACGAGGAAAAGCTTTGCAGGTGGTATGAGAAAATTCCGAATGCAACTCTTATAAATGATCTTTCAGGAACGGAATATAACAATTTATTTAATGGTAACGCGAAAAGCATCATTGTAAGGTTGATACCAAATGCCGTTAAATTCAAAACAGAAGATAAACATGCTGAAACAATAAGGCACGTAAGAGATATTCTCAGCAAGGCGTGATTTGGGTTGGCATATAAGAGGGGTAAAAAAGTTTTATTAGGCAAATTTGAAGTATATGGTATAATTAAGCATGAACAAAAAAATGTTTGAAATTGTGCCGCTTTCAGAGAGTGACGATTATTCTTTTTGGAAAAATAAAACACATTTGGAACGGCTTGAAGCGCTCGAAAAGCTAAGAAGGATTATTTTCGGATATGATTCGTCTGCCAAAAGACTTCAAAGAGTTATTAAAATTACTGAACTCAAAAAAAATTAAATATTTATTAGTTGGCGGTTATGCCGTTGCATTGCATGGGTATCCAAGAGCTACTGGTGGTATGGATATTTGGGTAGCTGTTTCGGAAATTAATGCCCGTAAAATGGTAGAAGTTTTAACAGAATTTGGATTTAATGTTCCGGAGTTAAAAGAAAACCTTTTTTTGGAAAAGAACAAAAATATTCGTATGGGTGTTCCACCTATTAGAATTGAGTTCTTAACTTCTATAGATGGAGTAGACTTCACTGAGTGTTATAAAAATAAACAAACAGTAGCAATTGAAGGTATAAAAGTAAACTTTATATCATTAAAAGATTTGAAAAAGAATAAAAAAGCAAGTGGGCGATATCGAGATCTGGATGATCTTGAACATCTCAAAAACTTATAATAGTTTTTAATTTTATTTTTCAACGAGACATCAACATAATCGGGTTTTTGTAAATCGTTTTTTCTTCGGTATAATACTTCTTATGGAATCAAGAAAAAAAGAATCTATTGAAAAAAAACTGTTCCATTTATTGATTCAAAAAAAGAAAACATTGGCTTGTGCTGAATCTTGTACAGGCGGGTTAGTGTCTAACCGTATTACTAATATTGCCGGAAGTTCTAAATATTTTTTAGGTAGTATTGTGAGCTATTCAAATTCCGCGAAAGTAGCACTTCTCAATGTGCCTGAAAAAAATATTAAAAAGTATGGGGCAGTAAGTTCCCAAACGTGTTTGGCTATGGCAAAAGGCGTGAAATCTGTTTTCAGCGCTGATATTTCTACGGCAGTTACTGGGATCGCGGGTCCTGGCGGAGGAACCTCGAAAAAACCAGTGGGACTTGCTTTTATTGCGGTTATTTCGGGAAGCAAGAAAAGTACGCGAAAAGTATTTTTTAAAGGTAGTCGAGAGAGTATTAAAAACAAGTTTGCCACTGCGGTGTTGGAGATGGTTTATAATTTAATTGGTTGATGGTGAATGGGTGCATGGTGAATGAAATAAGGGTTTTTATCGCAGTAGAACTTTCCGATGAAGCGAAGGCTGAGTTAAGGAGACTCCATAGTATTTTTCAGGAAAAACCTGAAAATATTAAGTGGGTAAAACCTAAAAATATCCATCTTACTCTAAAATTTCTGGGGAACATTTCCGAAAGCAGACTTCTCGAAGTTAAAAGTGTCATAAAAAGCGCGGTTTTAGGAATAACGCCGTTTGAAATTGTTTTAGATGGATTAGGCGTATTTCCAGGTGAAAATGCTCCGCGTGTGTTATGGGTAGGGATAAAAGAGGGATCGAGGCAAATTGCGGATATTGCCGAGAAAATTGAGAGTCTTTTGGCTGAAAAAAGTTTTCCAAAAGAAAAACGTAACTTCAGGGCGCATCTTACCTTAGGAAGAATTAAACATATCAAAAATCGTATTTTATTCAAAGATTTTTTACATTCCGTAACGGTAAAACCAGTTTCAGTTGATGTTTCCCGAATCGTGTTATTTAAATCAAAACTTAGCACAAAAGAGACTGTGTATGAAGTGTTACAAGTTTTTAATCTTACCGGTTGATTCGCTACAATACTATTGTTATTGTAATATTATTTTTCTATAATAATGTATCACACAAGAAATTCTTTGCAAAAAAGAGTTTCCATAAGTATAATAGTCAACAAATGAATTAAACAGCTACCAGGAGGCTATCATGACAGATAAAATTGCTGAGAAAAATGTCGCGCAAAAAGATAATAAAGCGGATTCCACGAAAAAGAAAGCGTTGGAACTTGCGCTAAACAAAATTGAGAAAGATTTTGGACAAGGTGCCATTATGAAAATGGGGAAAGACTATAAGGTTGAAGTTGAAACCATTTCAACGGGGTCCCTTGGGTTAGATTTGGCGTTAGGTATAAACGGAGTTCCAAGAGGGAGGATTGTTGAAATATTCGGTCCGGAGTCAAGTGGCAAAACTACACTTACGTTGAGTATTCTTGCTAACGCGCAAAAAAACGGGGGGGAAGCGGCTTTTATTGACGCAGAGCACGCGTTTGACCCGCTTTACGCGAAAAAAATCGGAGTAAATCTTGATAACCTGCTTATCTCACAACCCGACAATGGTGAACAGGCTTTAGAAATAGTGGAGACTCTTGTTCGAAGTAATGCTGTTGATGTTGTAGTAATTGATTCTGTCGCGGCTCTGACCCCGAGAAAAGAAATAGAAGGAGATATGGGTGATTCTCATGTAGGGCTTCAGGCAAGGC
This sequence comes from Candidatus Omnitrophota bacterium, assembly GCA_018814505.1. Taxonomy (GTDB): domain Bacteria; phylum Omnitrophota; class Gorgyraeia; order Tantalellales; family Tantalellaceae; genus JBDRNE01. The sequence continues at coordinate 3,271 of JAHIZQ010000033.1, read as the reverse complement.
TTATGAGCCAGGCACTTAGAAAACTTACGGGCGCGATTAGCCGGTCTAAGACGTGTGTTATTTTTATTAATCAAATCAGAATGAAAATCGGCGTTATGTTTGGCAACCCGGAAACCACGACAGGTGGTAACGCTCTTAAGTTTTATTCCTCGGTTAGAATAGATCTTAGGCGTATAGCAACGCTGAAAAGAGGCGATAAAATGATCGGTAATCGCGTGAAAGCAAAAATTGTCAAAAACAAGATGGCACCCCCGTTTAAACAGTCTGAATTTGATATACTTTTCGATGAAGGAATTTCCAGGTCGTCCAGTATTATTGATTTGGCTGAAGAGGTGGGAGTTATAAAAAAAAGCGGGACATGGCTTTCTTACGGGGATGAAAAGATAGGACAGGGCAAAGAAAATGCCAGAATATTTCTTAACGAAAATGTAAAAATTCTAAATAAAATTGAAAACGAAATCAAAAAAGCTTTGATTTCGAACGGTTAATCTCAAATGAATAGTTCCGCGGAAAAATGCAAAAAGTATGTTTTAAGGTTGATAGCTTTACGCGAGAGAAGTGAGCAAGAGATAGAAAAACGCCTTGAAAGAGCCGGGTATGACGGTTCTGTACGAATGAATGTAATTAGCACGCTTAAAAAGGAAAAACTGATAGATGATTTTAAGTTTGCTTCAGCATGGATTGATTCCAGACTCAGGTTAAACCCGAGGGCAGTAAGTATCGTAAAAGAGGAACTTATCTGTAAAGGCGTTTCAGAAAACATTATTGAACGTGTGTTTTTGGATAAAACCGGTGAATTAGACGACCGTGTAATCGCGTTAAAATTGATAAAGAATAAATCGTGTTTTGGAAAAAATATTTCAAAAGAAAAACTTCAAATAAAACTTTTCAGGTTTCTTTTAAGTAAAGGATTTGATGCGGAACTTGCGGAAGATGTAATACAAGAAAATTTCCGAAAGTAGGGGGCAGGACTGCTTGTCCCGGTGATGCGTTTCACCCAACAATAAGTGTAATATAGCGAAAAGAATTAGAATCATGAAATCAAACGAAATAAGAAAAAGATTTTTAAGGTTTTTTAAACAAAAAGGACATGCCGTAATTGAAAGTGATTTGCTTGTCCCAAAGGATGACCCCACGTTACTTTTTACAGGCGCGGGGATGAACCAGTTTAAAGAACAGTTCATGGGGAAAAATATAACGTTTACACGCGCGGTGACCTGTCAAAAATGTTTGCGCACGGGAGACCTGGAAAATGTCGGGAAGACGCCTAGGCATCATACCTTTTTTGAAATGCTTGGAAATTTTTCTTTTGGAGACTATTTTAAAAAAGAAGCTATTTTTTGGGCATGGGAATTTATGACAAAAGAAATGAAAATTCCGGAACAAAGGTTATGGGTATCGGTTTATAAAGAGGATGAAGAGTCTTATGCGATATGGCGTTGTGATGTGCATGTTCAACCTGAAAGAATAGTTAAGCTTGGAGCTAAAGATAATTTTTGGCCGGCCGATGCTCCTCTTAAAGGGCCGAATGGGCCTTGCGGACCATGTTCTGAAATTTTTTATGACTGGGGAGAAGATATAGGATGCGGGAAAGAGGATTGTAACCCTGCCTGTGATTGCGGAAGATTTGTTGAAGTTTGGAATCTTGTGTTTACTGAGTTCGAAAGAAAACCGGATGGCGCGCTTATTCCGCTACCTAATAGGAATATTGATACCGGTATGGGATTGGAACGCGTGACGTCAGTTATGCAAAACGTAAAAACGAATTTTGAAACGGATCTCTTTCAACCGGTAATTGATGAGATTGCAAAAGAGTTTAAAAAAAACGGCGATAGTATTTCTTCTGAAAACGTATGCCTTATAGCTGATCATATTCGCGCGTCAGTTTTCGCGATAGCGGAAGGGGTTTCTCCTTCTAATGAAAAAAGAGGATACGTTGTGAGAAAATTGATTAGACGATCTTATTTGAGAAGCCCGAGAAAAGGCCCGTTTTTGTACAACCTTGTTCCGAAAGTTGTAAGTCTTATGAAGGAGATCTATCCTGAAATCTATGACAGGCGAGAGCATATTAGCGCTATTATCAAAGAAGAGGAAGGCAAGTTTAGTGAAACTTTGAATTCAGTTTTACCGATGTTTAAAGATATGGCTTACCAGGGGAAAGGCAGTGTGGCTGGAGACGCTATCTTTAAGCTGGTTGATACTTATGGGTTGCCGCTTGAGGTAATAAAAGAAGAAGCGGAAAAAGATAAAATAATTCTTGATACTAAAGGATTCGAAAAACTAATGTGCCGGCGCAAGGAAGAATCTCGTAAGGGTAGTGACATTGCTTGTGAATTTATATTTAAACCGGACCAATTTCGCGCGGCCCCAAACCCGGAGTATTCTGATAAACTTCCGCTTTTAGCGCGAATTGAGTTTATTGTTAAGGAAGACAAGGTTTCAGATGAAATACGCGAAGGTGAATGCGCGGAAATAGTTACAAGCCCGCAAAGCAGTAATTTTTATTCAGAAGCGGGAGGCCAGGTTGGCGATACGGGTGTTATAATTAAACCAGGCGCGGTGATGAATATTATGAACACTTTTGAAACAGGGGGCAAGAAAATATTTGGGGTTATAGCTATTAAAGGCAGTTTCAAGAAGAACGAAAAGATAGAGATTTCGCTTAATTCTGAAAAAAAGCAAAATACAGCTAAAAACCATACTGCGACACATTTACTTCAAGCGGGGCTGAGGAATGTTTTGGGCGAACATGTAAAACAGTCAGGGTCATATGTGGATGACAAAAGGTTACGGTTTGATTTTACGCATATGAAAAAACTTACGGACAGGGAATTGGAAAACATTGAGTATATGGTAAATACCTGGATAGAAGAGGCCCTTCCTGTCGCGAAAGAAACAAAGACATTAAAAACGGCAAAAGAAGAAGGCGCTCTTTCTTTTTTTGGAGAAAAATATGGAGAGACTGTAAGGGTTGTTACTATCGGGGATAAATCAAAAGAACTGTGTGGTGGTACGCATATTGACAATATCAAAGACATTGGCGTAATAAAAATTGTTTCAGAAAGTTCAGTCGCAAGCGGGATTAGACGTATAGAGGCAGTAACGGGTGTTCGCGCGGAAGATTGGGTAAAACGAAAACTTAAGGCTTATCTTGATAAAGGTGGGTTTAAAGATGCTTTTTTTGATGACAAATTTGATAAGTCTTTTTATTCTGATGCTCTAAAAATAATTGAAGGAAACATAAAAATAAATAAAGATGTTATCCATGATG
>JAHIZQ010000297.1 GCA_018814505.1 Candidatus Omnitrophota bacterium | reverse complement strand
TTTCTATTTCTTTCATAAAATTTACCTTTAACAGTTTTACGCTATCCGCAATTGTCAACTTCGAGGATGACATAGGGAACTATTGGACACCCGTCAATTCATAAATTGATGTAGCTCTGTACGAATCAACCAATTACCCAAAACTACGCTTTACCCGCGCTACCAAGGACGTTCTCATTTTTATGTTTATACATTTTAATAAGTTCGTCCCGCGCAGGACCAAGATACTTTCTTGGATCAAATTCTTTCGGGCTAGTTACAAACACTTCTCTTATTTTCGCGGTCATAGCAAGCCGACCGTCACTGTCAATATTGATTTTACATACCGCTGATTCCGCGGCCTTACGAAGCTGATCTTCCGGCACACCTACAGCATTTTCCATTTTACCGCCGTACTTATTTATCATCTCAACATATTCCGGCATAACGGAACTAGCGCCATGAAGAACTATTGAAAATCCCGGAAGCCTTTTCTCAACTTCATGCAGGATATCAAACCTTAACGGCGGGACTTCTTCTCCTGGACCAACTTTAAATTTATAAGCTCCATGCGACGTTCCAATAGATATGGCCAAACTGTCTACTCCTGTTTTTCCGACAAATTCTTCAACTTCTTCGGGTTTTGTGTAATGCGTTTCTTCATGGCTGACCTCATCTTCTATGCCAGCCAAAACTCCAAGTTCACCTTCAACTGTAACATCATGCTTATGAGCATACTCAACAACTTTTTTTGTAAGCGCGATATTATCTTCAAAAGATAGTCCTGATCCGTCTATCATAACCGAAGAAAATCCGGATTCTACACAGGAAACACACAGTTCGTAAGAATCGCCGTGATCAAGATGTAAAGCAACCGGAATATTAGAACCAGCGTCCTTAATTATATCCATCGCGCCGTGCGCCATATGCCTTAACAATATCTGGTTCGCGTATTTTCTTGCTCCCGAAGAAACCTGTAAAACAACAGGAGAATTTGTTTCTATGCAAGCAGTAATAATAGCCTGCAATTGTTCCATATTATTAAAATTATAACCGGGAATCCCGTATTTCCCGCCTATAGCTTTTGAATACATATCCCGAGTATTTACTAATCCTAAATCTTTGTAACTATGCATAATCCTACTCCTCTTCTTTTTTTTTACTGCAAATAAGACTTTATTTCTCAATTAACCGTTTTTGTCCCAACTAGAAGCATTTTATCAAGTTTTGGTAACAATACAAGAAAAAAAACATTTATTAAAATAATAGGTTCCGCAATAGTAAAAACACCTGCCTCGGAACCCATTTTTTTTAGCGCTAAGTTATTATATTACAAGCTGTTACGTTTCTTCGGTATACCAAATATTGTTTAAATATTTATCGGGATTTTCATTAAATTCTTCAACAGCGCCAGGGGAAGAAAAACCAATGGTTTTGCCATTACACTCCGTACGATACGGTGTACACTTATCAACAGCTCCTCCTGCAACCGGACAAAAATCATTATCCACATCCTCTGAATAAACATCTTCACCAAGTGACGACTGTAACTGATCATCCGCGAAACCTACCGAGGATAAACCCAACCCCGTTAAAACCATACTAAGAACCAACAATTTGATTATACCCATAGCATTCTCCTTGATTGAAAATCTATTAGAATTCTATTTTATTTTCCAAATCAACTATGCTTGTACCTCTGTACAAAACTTTTTTATTTTCATCAATCGCTATTACGGTTGGAATCCCGCTTATACCATAATTGTTGCTTACTGACGCAGTAGAATCTATCACAACAGGGTATTCAACGTTTCTTTTCCTGATAAAACTTTCAACTTTGCCTCTAGGCTCTTGTATATCAATCGCAATCACCGAAACTTTGTCTTTATTCTTTGAATAAAAAGCATTCACATCTGGAACAGATGACACACAATGAGGGCACCACATAGCAAAAAAGACCAAAACGACTTTTTTTGTTTTAAGTTCATCTGTCAAAGCTATCTTAGCGCCTTCTAAAGTTTCTAACGTGAAATCCGGCGCAGACTGTCCTGGAGAAACAGGCCGTGCACAAGCCGGAAGACATATAGTTAACACAAATACCGCCATTACCAAAGACACAAACCTTCTAATGCCGTTTTTTTTCATTATTCTTCCTTTCCGTTTGTTGTATTACAAATTTAAAATACCCGCTTTAAATATAAAATATTCCCCTAATAGAATCATCCCAAACGCAAACACTTTTTGTACAATTTTCATTATTTTTGCTGAACGCGGGATTGACGCAATCAGCCCACTGAACGTTCCAATAATTATAAGAAGCGTTCCTAATCCAATCGCGTAAGTAAATAGTAACGACGCGCCTAAAACCGCATTTTGCGTAGTCGCGACAAAGGCCAACAAAGCTCCCAAAATAGCCGCCGCACATGGAGAAGCAATAAGTCCTGAAATCATCCCCATAAACAACACGGAAAAAACTCCATGGCTTCTAGTAATTTTTCCCAACCCAACCCTATTCAATAAAAATACAGGCAGATGTATTACATCCAGAAGAACTAACGCGAAAAAAATAATCACATTCCCCACGATTAAATAAGTGATGGGGTTAGACTGCACCTGACCGAACAACCTCCCAGTCATAGCGGCAATAGTTCCCAGTATGGAAAAAGTGATCGCCATGCCAAAAACATATATTAGTGAAAGCATAAAACCCCGTAAACGCGATTTACCCCCACCCTGCACGCCCCCTATTACACTGGCAACAATAGGGACAAGCGGAAAAATGCATGGTGTAAACGAAGTCATAACTCCGGCAAAAAAAACAACAACGTAAGTTAAAAGCGATATGTTATTTAAGTAGTACGCTATATTCTCCATAAAGTCTCCCCTTCTTATTTCATAATACACGTTTTGTATGGTTAAAGAGATTATATGCTATAAGCACAAATAAAACTATACTTGTAATCATCCGGGCTTCAACCGGAATTAATATTCGATGATTTACCATTAATTTAAAGAGCTCCCCTTTGTCGAAATAAAAATAAATTTTATCAAGAACAATTCCCAACAAAATACTGCCTAGAACTATTGAACCTAAATATACAACAAGCGTTTTAATGCCCATATTCTTGGCTACAACACTCATTGTAACAATATTTGTAGCCGGACCCGCGACTAAAAAAACAAAAGCCGCTCCGGGATCCAGACCTTTCATCATTAGCGCGGCGGCTATCGGGATTGAGGCTGTCGCGCATACATACATTGGAATACCGACAATAAGCATAACAAACATCGCTTTAAGCCCTGATCCCAAATATGTAATTATAAACGTTTCCGGCACAAAATAAGTAATAATGCCACCGATTAATATGCCTGCCAGTAAAGCTTTTCCGCTGTCTTTCAAGAGATCTCCAAACGCGTAGCTAAATACACCTTTTACTTTTGACACTAACCCATGCGAATGGATTTCCTCCGTACCGCAAAGTTTACACGGCGTATTATTTTTTTCACTTGGAGCATCTGTTTCTTTTATTAATGCATTAGCGACAATTCCTGACAAAACTCCCGTAACAAACGAAGCGATAATTCTATACACCGTGAAAAATCCCCCTAAAAGCGCATATGTCGCAAAGATAGAATCGACTCCCGTGGTTGGGGTTGAAATGAGAAAAGACAACACAGCTCCCCGCGCCGCGCCTTCTTTCCGGAGAGACATTGCCGCGGGGATAACTGAACAGGAACAAAGCGGAAGAGGAATACCAAACAAAGAAGCTTTTATCACCGCTAAAAAACTATTATGCCCCAAATGGCGGCTTATGGATTTTGTATCAATAAAAACATGAAGAACCCCGGCAAAAATAAAACCAAATAAAAGATATGGCGACATTTCATTAAACAAAATATAGGCTTCTCTTATTATTCCTAAGAATATCTTCATTTATTTTTACCGCGCCTGCCAGATTGATTATATTTTTTATTTATTTAAAAATGTTACCGGTTTCATTAGACCAAAATAAAAGATCGAGTTCATCCATCGGTATTTTAATACTTTTCGAGAATCTGGTAAGCATTTTTTCCAATTTCAGATATACCTTTTTTGAAATAGTTTTAGGAATTCGATCAATAACTCTATATTTTTCCATATTTCTTATGACATGAACGTCCAATATTGCCAAATCTTTTCCAAACCCTATATTTCTTAAAAAATGGCTTGCTTCTTTAAAACCTATTCCTTTAACATTCTTTACAAACCATTCTCTTGTTGCCGGAATGTTATGTACGCTTACTTTATCTTTTATTTTCAACTTCCCGTCAACTTTAAAAAGTTGCCGGGATTCAAGAATATACCTGGCTTTGTTATTAGGAAATCTTACCCCTTTTAACCCGGCTTTAAGTTCCAGAAGAGAACCATTAAAAAGAATTTTTTTTCTTTTTAGGTTTTTAACGGCCTTATCGCAAGACAATGCTTTCGACTGAGGCGTACATATACAGAAACACAACTCACTAAACACTATTTCATCCGGCGCTTTCCATTTCTTTTCAAAATCTTTTAGCCGTTTTCGTATTTCAAATTTTTTCTTTTTATATTCTCTAATTAAATCCTCTGTTATTTCAAGCATTCTATAAGTTCCTTGGCGATTTTAATATGTCCAATTTCATCATCGCGTATTTTTATTAACTGTTTCCTTATGTCTTCTGTTTCCACTTGTTCGATATAGTGATCATAAAAATATTTGGCTCTTCTTTCCATCTCTAATATTTCTTTAAATTGCTTTAAAAGTATTTCAGTATTCATTTTTTTCTTCCTTTTCTATCCTATCCGCCATCCTTTCAATGATTTCTCCATGACGGAATGAATCCTGATACAATCTAGTTAAGCGCCTTTGTATGTTATTTTTGATCTCTTCACTTAAACCGTCAGTTTCATTTACTACTGCTTTAGAAAAATTTGCGAAAAAAGTAACCATACTTTCTTCTACATATTTCATCTCGTTTATCCCTGAAAGAAGCCTTTGTTTACTTATCATTTATCTAAGTCCTTTTTTTACTTAAAAACCTGAATACTTCAAGCGCGGCTTTCGCTCCTTCACCCGCGGCAATAATTATCTGTTTTTCAGGAACGTCTGTAACGTCTCCCGCCGCGAAAATTCCGGGAACGCTTGTTTCCGTACGGCAATTAACAACAATTTCACCATACTTATTCTTATCAACATCCTTTATAAACTCTGAATTCGGAATAAGTCCAATTTCCACAAAAACTCCCTGTACTAGCAATTCATTTTGAGAACTCTGCTTTTTATACTTTAATCCTTTGACTAGTTTCTCTCCAAAAATTTCCGTTACTTCCGCAGAGTTTATTATGAAAAAATTGTCTGCTTTCATTAATTTTTCCCGCATAATAGCATCCCCGCCAAGTTCCGCCGTAATATTTAACATGTAAACCTTTTTTGCAATTTTTATAAGCTGTAATCCGGCATCAAGAGCGGAATTGCCTCCTCCTATTACGGCAACATCTTTGCCTTCGAAAAGCGGACCGTCACAAATAGCGCAATATGTTAAACCTTTATTCTTAAACTCTCTTTCCCCCGGCACTTCGAGTTCTTTCGACTTTTTCCCTGAAGCTATTATTGCCGTTTTTGCAAAATAAATGTTTTTCAGAGTTTCTATACAAACTTTTTCTCCTTCTTTCCACATTTTCGATACAGGTTCATTCTCTTTTACTTCAGTCGCGTATTTTTTCATATGTTCTTCAAATTTGCCCGCTAATTCAACCCCTGTAATAAACTGATACCCTGTATAGTTCTCGATGTCACCACTCCATGCCGCCTGACCGCCTATGTCTTCGGTAACAAGAAGCGTGTCCAACTTATTCCGAGAAGCATAAACAGCCGCGGTTATACCCGCGGGACCGGCTCCAATAATAATTAAATCATGTATTTTTTCCATTTTTTGTTTGCTTTTTGAGTATAACATGCGGCGGCAAGACGTCTCTACGTCTCGTCCTTATAAATCGGATACCGTATTTCGAATCATATGTCACACTAGAACGTTTTACACTTGTACGACTTGCACTATACAAATCAATCGGCTAGGCCCAACGCTTGAACGATTTTCCCCCGATCAAACCCAATAATGATTTCACCATCAATTTCTATGACCGGCACGCCCATTTGCCCGGTTTTTTCGACAATCTCTTGTAACCGCGCCTCGTCCTGCGCAACATCTATATCTTCAAAAGCTACATTTTGATCTTTTAAAAACTGTTTTACTTTTACGCAAAAAGGACACGCGAGAGTTCCATATACTTTAACATTCTTCATCTTTATCTTTCCTCCTTAATTCACACAGCTTTTTTAAATGTTCTTTTTCTTCCTGAATAAGTTTATCTATAAGTTTATAATCTCTTTCCAAGACCATCTGGCGCATGCCTTCATAGAAAAGAATTGAATCTTTTTCAAAACTAATACCAAGATTTAATCCCTCGTCATAATTTTTTAACTTCTCCGCGATAGTTTTCCCTGTGTTTTTTCGCGTAAAAACATATTGCGACGCTAAAGCGTTCATGTAGGCAAAATATTCATCAGGATAAGCTTCTTCGGGAAGATAACTACATAGTGACGCAAAAATCCCATTAAACACTTCTATATGTTTTTCTTCTTCAGCCGCGAGACATTTAAAAACTTCCCCCACAGACTCTTTTTTAAACTTTTCCGCGAGTTCTGAATAAAATTCTTTTCCGTTTTTTTCTATTTGGATTCCCATTTCAACCATTTCACATCCTGAAAAGCGTTCCTGCATAAAATTCTCCATTTCTTTTCAAAACACAATAGTTATTAGTACGGCTCGCAAAAAACTTCATAATAACTTTGCGGATGCGCGCACGCGGGGCATTCTTCCGGCGCCACTTTTGCTTCATGGATATATCCGCAATTTCGGCATTTCCATTTTACTACTGTATCTTTTTCAAAAACTTTATTTTCTTTGACATTTTTCAGTAATTTACGATATCTTGCTTCATGGCGCTCTTCAACTTTAGCTATTTCTTTAAAAACATCCGCAATTTCCGTAAAGCCTTCTTCTCTGGCAACATTTTCAGCATTTTTATAAAGAGTTGTCCATTCCAGGTTTTCACCATTTGCAGAGGCAAAAAGATTTTCTGCAGTGTCTCCTATAACTCCTGCCGGATATTCCGCACAAATTTCCACTTCACCGCCTTCCAAAAATTTAAAAAACCTTTTAGCATGCTCCTTTTCATTGTCCGCTGTTTCAAGAAATATCGCTGAAATTTGTTCATATCCGGCTTTTCTCGCTACACCGGCAAAATAAGTATACCTGTTTCTTGCCTGGGATTCTCCGGCAAAAGACGCAAGAAGGTTTTTTTCCGTTTTTGTTCCTTTTATACTCCCCATAAAAATCACTCCTTTTATTGTATGTTACATAAAGCACTCTAACAAATGTGTACCCTGTTACGGACAGGCACACCGACCTGTCCCTACATCAACTAACCGGCTCTCGGCGTCGAAGGACAGTCTAAACGGTTCATGCTTTCCAAAGACCGTGTACCGTACAAAATTCCCTGACTTCCTGTATTTCCGATTTCAGCAAACAAACTTCAGCTGACGGAGACTGTCCGGGTTTTAATTCAACACGGATAACTCTACCCGCGCTTAAAACCTCTATAAACTTTATGTAATGCTTTTCTTCCATAGGATGCGCTATGCTTCCAACTGTTACTTTTGTTCCAGCATCTATCCCTTCCACCACTGGAACGTGTTTTTCTTTTCCTTCATCCTGTGTTTTTGCCACTAATTTTTTCATTGGTTCACCACAGCACACCAAAGAAGGCGCGCCTTCATGAGTTATTTCAACAACATTACCGCAAATTTCACATCGATACAATTCTCTTAGCCGGGTCATGCCCCCCCCTTTTTTTTTAGTCCATACTTCTTTTTGCCAATTCTTTATCAATTGCTGACAACTTTTCACTGTCATTGCCGGCAGACTTTATTTTTCGCAAAACTAATGCCGCATTATTTTCTTCTTCCACCTGTTCGGACACAAACCACTGCAGGAAATCTTCCGCAATTTTATCTTTTTCAGATCTAGCAGTATTAACAAGACTCTCTATAAGCTTTGTCACTTTTTTTTCATGGCTCAAAGTTTTCTCGAAAAGATCTGCCGCGGAAACAAAATTCTGCGGGGGCTCATCTACTGCCGTTAACATAACTCTCTCTTCTTTTTCGTTTACATAGTCATATAATTTCCTCGCATGAGACAACTCTTCCTGCACTTGCACATTAAACCAGTTTGCTACTCCGTCTAGGCCTATAGATTTCGCGTAACTTGCCATTGCCAAATATAAATACGCGGAATAAATCTCTTTATTTATCTGATCGTTAAAATTAGTTAACAATTTAGCGCTTAACATAACAACGCTCCTTATTCTTAGTTTATACTCATATTACCTCAATTAAAGCCTTATTTGTTAAATTTCTTCAAACTGATCTTTACCCGCGCCACATTCAGGGCAAACCCAATCTTCAGGAAGATCCGCAAATTCTATATTAACATTTTCTGCGGGGTCATACACATAACCGCAAACTAAACATTTATATTTCTTCATATTTACATCCTTTTTTTTAGAAAACTGATGCCGGGCATTTGCCCATGCCCGGCATCGGTTCCTTTTAATAAAAATGGACAGTTTAGAGTCCTATCCGGGACAAAATAGAACAGCCTTCTTTGCAATGCGCAACCGGACGCAACATATACCTTATTATAACTTTCATACCAAACTCCTTTCTCTTCGCTTCCTTTTCTTAAGAGATACTGATTTAAAAAGCTTTGTCAAGTCTGAAAGTAACATTATTAATAAAAGAACAGGGAGAACTACTCTTTGATTGTCTTCAATTAAAGAGTAGTTCTCCCTGCTTAAATACCACTTATACCCTTTTATACAACTCCCTGCGCGACCATAGCTCTAGCAACCTTCATGAAACCGGCAATATTCGCACCGTTAACCAAATTTCCAGGTGTACCGAATTCTTCCGCGGCTGTTTTAGCAGAATCATGTATGTTAACCATAATATTATGAAGTTTTGCATCAACCTCTTCAAAAGTCCAGGCTAAGCGTTGTGAATTCTGAGCCATTTCAAGCCCTGAAGTAGCAACTCCCCCGGCATTCGCGGCTTTACCCGGACCAAAAGAAACTTTATTATCCAAAAATACCTTCACTGCTTCCGGAGTACAAGGCATATTAGCGCCTTCCGCCACCGCGACACAACCGTTCTTAACCAAAATTTCAGCCGATTTGCCGTCAAGCTCGTTCTGTGTAGCACAAGGAAGCGCCACGTCACACTTTACGTTCCATATGCCGGCACAACCTTCCGTATATTTCGCAGTTTTATGCTCACCCACATACTCTTTTATTCTCTTCCGCTTAACTTCTTTAAGATTCTTAATCGCATCAAGATCAATGCCGTTTTCGTCATAAATAAATCCTGCGGAATCTGACATTGCAACTACTTTAGCGCCTAATTGGGTCGCTTTTTTCTGCGCGTAAATCGCGACATTTCCGGAACCTGAAATAACAACAGTTTTTCCGTCAAATGAAGTTTTTCGATCTTTAAGCATCTCCTCACAGAAATATACACATCCATACCCAGTTGCTTCCGTCCTAACCAACGATCCTCCAAAATCAAGACCTTTCCCGGTTAAAACACCGTTAAACAGTTTAGTTATTTTTTTCCACTGTCCAAACATATATCCGATCTCACGACCACCGACACCTATATCTCCCGCGGGAACATCTGTATCCGCGCCAATGTAACGATAAAGTTCGTTCATAAAACTCTGGCAAAACCTCATAATTTCATTGTCAGATTTCCCTTTTGGATCAAAATCAGAACCGCCCTTAGCTCCGCCCATCATCAACCCTGTCAGCGAATTCTTAAAGATCTGTTCGAACCCCAAAAAC